>CAYRII010000237.1:0-4326 GCA_964424245.1 uncultured Terriglobales bacterium
GTCGAGAAACTTCTGCGAGTCCTCGGGCGCGATGGCGGCGTGGCGGAAGTTGAACTGGTATTGACCGTGGATGTCGGCCAGGTCCACACCCTCGCGCAGCAGTCCTTTTTGTTCCACCTCGCGGTAGAGCGGCGTCCCGGGCACGGGCGTGTAGAGCATGAACTGGTGGAAGTCGGTGACGTGGGAGACGGCGTGTTCGATCTCGGGCACGATGTTTTCCGGAGTGTGGTGTTCCAGGCCGACAATCGTGGAGCCCAAAAGCTTGATGCCGTGGCGGCGGAACTCGCGCGCCAGTTCGCGGGTGTCGGCGCCCTGCAGCTTGGCGTACGAGGAGTGCGGCGATTCCAGTCCCATCCAGATCCAGGAAACGCCCAGCTCCACGAGTTCCTGCATGGTGTACTTGCGAATGGCGTTGGCCGAGGAAAAAACATAGAGCGCCCAGCTCTTGTCTTCCTGTTTCATGCGCTCCAGCAGGCGTAATGCGCGCTTGCGGTGCAGCAGAAAGTTTTCGTCCATCACGAAGAAGGAGCGCACGTGGAGCGCGGACTCGATCCGGCACATGACCTCGAACAGCTCGTCGCCGGTTTCGTAGAAGTTGATGAAGCGACCCTTGCCGCCGAAGAAGGACGAGGTGGTGCAGAAGTTGCAGCCCATGGGGCATCCCACGGAGGGGATGACGGTGGCGGCGGTTGAGCTGCCGGCCGCGGGAATGCGCAGTCCCATGACCCGCATCCCGAACCCGGAGACGATGGGAGGATGGCGGACGGGAGCCTCCATATCCTCGCCCAGATAGCGGCGCATCCAGCGGATGCCCTCGCCGCGCACGATGTGGTCGGCATCGAGCATCTGTTCGATGCCCGGAATGGCGGCCACGTGTCCGCCCACCACGAGGACGGAGTGCGGAGAGATCTGGCGCACCATGCGGCACATCTCGCGGACTTTGCCCAGATTGACGATGATGGAAGAAATGCCCACAACGTCGTAGCGATGCCGCTGCAGCTCGCGCGCGAAACGCCGGCGTGTGGGAAAGTCCAGCAGCGTGCAGGGCGCTGTGATGTTCTGCTGGATCAACTGGATGCCCCAGGAGCGGTGGAACATGCGCAGGGAAAACTCTCCCTGGGCCCGTGTCACCTGATTGTGGTAGAGCTCCATGGGATTGAGGGCGCGGCTGCCGAACTGGTCGTCGCGCGCGTAGGGGCCGAAGACGGAGCTCAACAGCACCCGCGCTCGCGTGCCCTTGGGATGTCTTTCCATGGATGGGTTTCCCGTCGTTCGTGCGAAGGAGAATCATACGGAGAAACAAAACCGGCGAAGGTAATAGTCTTGTAATTTCTGGTTGCGGGCGGGCGGGCGCTGTGGTCGTGCTACGATGCGCGGCAACCGGAAGCACGGATCTGACCATGATCGGCCGGACGATCTCCCATTACCGCATTGTGGACAAGCTGGGCGGCGGCGGGATGGGTGTGGTCTACAAGGCCGAAGACACGCGCCTCGGCCGGCAGGTGGCGCTGAAGTTTCTCCCCCCAGACGTGGCGCAGGACCTGCATGCTTTAGAGCGCTTCCGGCGGGAAGCGCGGGCGGCCTCAGCGCTCAACCATCCCCACATCTGCACCATCTACGACATCGGCGAAGAGGGCGGCGAGCACTTCCTGGTGATGGAACACATGGAAGGCTCACCCTTGAAGCACCTCATTGCGGGCCGCGCGATGGAAGAGGGAAGGCTGCTCGATCTCGCCATCGAAATTGCCGACGCGCTGGACGCGGCGCACGGCGAAGGGATTGTCCACCGCGACATCAAGCCGGCGAATATTTTTGTTACCAAGCGGGGGCATGCCAAGGTGCTGGACTTCGGACTGGCGAAGATGACACCGGCAGAGGAAGCCAAGGTGGATTCCGGTGCTCTGACCGCGGCCAGCGATAGGCAACTGACCTCGCCCGGCTCGACCATGGGCACTGTGGCCTACATGTCGCCGGAGCAAGTGCGAGGCAAAGAACTGGACGCGCGCACCGACCTTTTCTCTTTCGGCGCGGTGCTTTACGAGATGGCGACGGGCACGCTGCCCTTTGCCGGAGAAACCTCGGGAGTGATCTTCGACGGCATTCTGAACCGGGCGCCGGTGGCGCCTGTAAGGCTGAACCCGCAAGTACGCGCAAAGCTGGAAGAGATCATCCAAAAGGCGCTGGAGAAGGACCGCGAACTGCGCTACCAGACGGCGGCGGAGATGCGCGCCGACCTGAAGCGGCTGCAGCGCGACACGACCTCAACCTCCCTGACCGCGATACCCGAAGCCGCGCGCGCGCCCGCGTCAGCGAAGAAAAGGGGCGCGTGGCTGGCAGGGGGAGCGCTCCTGGTGCTGCTGGTGGCGGCCATTCTGTGGCGGGCGGCGCGCAAGAATAGTGAACCAACAGCGGGCAAGCGCCAGACGACGGTAGCGGTGCTGCCGTTCCAGAACGTAGGAGCAAGCCAGGAGATGGATTATCTGCAGGTGGCGCTGCCGGACGAAATCGCCACGGCGCTGAGCTACGCACCGTCGCTGGCAGTGCGCCCCATGGCCATGACACGCAAGTATGCGGGCGAGGCCCTGGACGTGCAGAAAGCCGCCAAGGAACTGGCGGTCGCCAACCTGGTGACCGGGCAATACGGGCGCGAGGGCAACCAGTTGCGCGTGACGCTGGAGGCGGTGGACACGGCGGGCAACCGGCTTCTGTGGCGGGAGAGCGTGAGCGTGGCGGCCGAGGACGCGCTCACCCTGAGGGAACAGATTTCAGCGCGAGTGCGGCAAGGCCTGCTGCCGCTGCTGGGTGTGACGGCGACGGCAACTGGCGCCACGCAGCCCCGAAGCCCGGAAGCCTACGAGCTCTTTCTACGCGCCAACGCGCTGCCCACCGACCCGGAGCCAACGCGCCAGGCCCTTGCCATGCTGGAGCGCTCCGTAGCCCTGGACGCCGGCTTTGCGCCGGCCTGGGGTGCTCTGGCCGGGCGGTATTATTTCTATGGGAGTTACGGAGAAGGTGGTGACGCAGCTTTGAGACGAGCGGAACTGGCTCGCCGCCGCGCCCTGGAGTTGGATCCGGGATTGATTACAAGTGTCCGTGGCCTGATTGTTTCGAAGACGGAAACGGGCGATTTAACAGCAGCCTACGACCAGGCGGCAGAACTCCTGGAAAAGCGGCCGGAGAGCGGGGATGCGCATTTCGCCATGGGCTACGTGCTGCGCTACGCGGGGCTCCTCGAAGAATCGGCCCGGAAGTGCGAGACGGCGCTGGCGCTCGACCCTGGAAGCCGGGGCCTCCGTTCCTGCGGCTTCACCTTCACTCAACTGGGGAAGTACGACCGAGCCGCCGAGTTTTTCCAGCTCGATGCCGGCAGCGAATGGGTAGCCAACAACATGGCGGGGCTTCTCATGCGCCAGGGAAAGCTGACAGAAGCGCGGAAACTGATGGAAGGCCGTCCGGGTCTCGACCCCTTCGTCCTACGCTGCCTGCAGCGCCGCACGATGCAAGAAGAGACGCCACTCACGTCGGACGAAACACAAACCTGGCTGGGGTTGAGCGATCCGGAAGCGATGTACCAGTTCGGTGCCCGGGCGATCTTTTGCGGGCAAAGGGAAACTGGCTTGCAGCTCTTGCGGCGCGCAGCGGAGAAGCATTATTGCGCCTATCCGCTTGTGGAGCGGGATCCGTTGCTCGAATCAGTTCGTAACCTAGCGGAGGTCGCGCGCATCCGCGAGCTGGCAAAGAGCTGCCAGCAGGAGTTCCTGAAGCACCGCGCGCGGCGCGGGCGCTGAGCGGTGCCATCGAAGTGCCCACATGCACAATTCCGGCGGCCGTGTGCAGCGTGTAGAATCGCGGCGTTGAAGCCGCGATGATGGCCACACCTCCCGAGTCGCCGATGTCGCCAAACGCCGAAAGCCGCCTGCGGCAGGCGGCGCGGTTGCTCGATCCTCTGCACCAGCACAGCGCCTTTTCTGCGGCGGTGCTGCTTTCCACCACGGTGCTGCTCTCGCGCGTGATCGGCTACCTGCGCGAGGCCTATATCGCCTACGCCTTCGGCGCAGGGACGGAGACCGACGCCTATGTGGCCGCCTTCACCCTGCCCGACTGGCTGAACTACCTGGTGGCGGGCGGCACGGCCTCCATCACGTTTCTCTCCATCTTCACGCGCTACGTCTCGGCGGGGCGCGAGGAAGACGCGAAAAAAGCGTTCCACGTCATTCTGACGGTGATGACGGCGGTGCTGGTGGCGGGCATCGGCGTGGTGGCGGTGTTCGCGCCGGAGCTGGAGCGGCTGCTGTTTCCCCGATTCACGGAGGAGCAACTGCGGCT
>CAYRII010000238.1:0-4170 GCA_964424245.1 uncultured Terriglobales bacterium
CGACACCTGGGGCACGATCGGGGTGTACTACGACGGTGGCGATTCGAGCGCGCCCATGGATACCAGCCGCTCGCTGGTGACGGCGCCGGTGTGGAACAATTGTCAGCAGACCATCGTGCCGGGCACGGCAGGACAGACGGCCATGATCATTGGTTTTGCCCAGGTGTTCGTGGACGGCGTGCAGGGACAAAACGTCAACGCGCACCTGGTGAACGTGATTGAGTGCGCGGGCGCGGGAGCGGGCGGCGGGGGCAGCGGGGGCGCGCCGGGCGGCGGCTCCGGGAGTGGCGGCGTACCCCTATCCGGGCCGGGCGGAGTGCCGGTGCGGCTGGTGCAGACGCCGGCGATGTTGCCGATCTCACCTCCGCCGGTGCCGTAGGGCGGAAGGAACTTTTTTGAGGAGCTTGCAGAAGAGTCGGGAAGGACTATGCCTGCGTTAACCGTAGTGATCCTGGCGCTGGATGAAGAACAGCGCACGATCCTGAAGATGCTGGTGGATGGGACGGCCATTGCGCGCACCATCCACAGCCTCGCCGGGTATCCCGTGGGAAGCACGGACCCGGTGCTGCGGCGCATCCACGAGGCGCGGGCGGACGTGTTGCTGGTGGACATTCCGGCGCAGGACCCTGCGACGGCGCTGCGGGCCATTGACCTGCTGCACGTGGAAGTGCCGAAGTCGGCGATCTTCGGCGTGGGGGAGATGGCGCAGCCGCAGATCATTGTGAACGCCATGCGCGGCGGCGCGGTGGAGTTTTTGGAGCGGCCCGTCAGCACCAATCACCTGCTGGAGGCGTTTGCCCGGCTGAGCTCGTCGCAGCGCAAGTCGCGGACTGACGGGACCATTCGGGGCAAGGTGTACACGGTAGTGAACGCCAAGGGAGGCAGCGGAGCCACGACGGTGGCAGTGAACACGGCGGCGGCGCTGCACTCCATCCACGGCGGCGTGGCGCTGGTGGACCTGGCGCCGCTGGGACACGCGGCGCTGCACTTGAACGTGAAGCCCACGTTCACGGTGGTGGACGCCATCCGCAACCTGCACCGGCTGGATGGATCGCTGCTGGAAGGGTTCATGACGCGGGACGAACGCGGCTTGCATCTGCTGGCCGGAGTGACCGAGCCGCTGCCGGTCGAGCCCTCGAACTCGGAGTTCGCGCGGCTGTTCGACCTGCTGGTGACGCATTACCGGCACATCGTGGTGGACGCTTCCACGCGGCTGGACGCGGTGACCAGAGTGGTGTGCGATCTTTCCGACTCGGTGCTTCTGGTGGCGCATACCGACGTGGCCTCGCTGTGGAGCGCGGGCAAGGTGCAGAACTACCTGAATGACGGCAGCGGGCGGGAGCGCGTGAAGCTGATCCTGAACCGATTCCGCAAGATTTCTGGCTTCACGGACGCGGACGCGGAGGCGGCCACGCACGCCAAATTATTGTGGAAGATTCCCAACAATTATGCCGCGGTTTCCACGGCCATTGACCGCGGCAATCCGGTAACGCAGCAGAACCATTCCGAAATTGCGCGCGCGTTTTTGGGGCTGGCAACGGCGCTGACGCAAACCAGCAGCGCCAAGACCAAGAATTGGACACCGTTTCGATCGATGTAGGAGAGTGACTGTTGGAACTGCAGACCTTTTTTGAGCGGACCGAATACCAGCAGGTGAAAGCCGCGCTGCACCGCAAGATCCTCGACCGGCTCAACCTGGAGAAGCTGGGCAAGACGGCCGGAGACTCGGCGCGGGAAGAAGTGCTGGCTGTGGTCCGGGACTCGGTGAGCGCGGAGGCGGTGCCGCTGAGCTTTGCCGAGCGCGAGCGCCTGGCGCGCGAGATCCTGGACGAAATCTTTGGACTGGGACCGCTGGAGCCCCTGCTGAAAGACCCCTCGATTTCCGACATTCTGGTGAACCGCTTCGACCAGGTGTACATCGAGCGGGCAGGCAAACTGGAGAAGACCAACCTGGCGTTCAAGGACGACCAGCACCTGATGCAGATCATCGATCGCATCGTGTCGCGGGTGGGACGGCGCATTGACGAGTCGTCGCCCATGGTGGATGCGCGCCTGCTGGATGGCTCGCGTGTGAATGCCATTATTCCGCCGCTGGCCGTGGACGGACCTTCGCTCTCCATCCGGCGCTTCGGGCGCGACCCCCTGACGGACAAGGAGCTGGTGGAGAACAAGTCCATCACGGATTCCATGCTGGAACTGCTGCGCGCCATGGTGAAGGGGCGATTGAACATCCTGATCTCCGGCGGCACCGGCGCCGGGAAGACCACGCTGCTGAACGTGCTCTCGGGCTACATTCCCGAAACCGAGCGCGTCGTGACCATTGAGGACGCGGCGGAGTTGCAGTTGAAGCAGGAGCACGTGGTGCGGCTGGAGACGCGTCCGCCCAACATCGAGGGCAAAGGCGCGGTGCGGCAGCGGCAACTGGTGATCAACAGCCTGCGTATGCGGCCGGACCGCATCATCGTGGGCGAGGTGCGCGGCGACGAAGCCTTTGACATGCTGCAAGCCATGAACACGGGCCACGAAGGCTCGTTGACCACGGTGCACGCGAACACGCCGCGGGATGCGATGTCGCGCGTGGAGAACATGGTGTCGATGGCCAACCTGAACATTCCCGACCGCGCCATCCGCCAGCAGATCGCCTCCGCCATTCACGCCATCGTGCAATCCACGCGCCTCTCCGACGGCACCCGGAAGATTGTGAGCATCGCGGAAATCACCGGCATGGAGGGTGAAGTGGTGACCATGCAGGAGATCTTCACGTTCGAACGGCGTGGGCTGAGCGAAACGGGGAAGGTGAAAGGCGCGTTCCGCGCCACCGGGATCCGGCCGAAGTTTTCCGACCGGCTGGCGGCGGCGGGCTACCGGATTCCGCCATCGCTGTTCGAGTCCGAAGTGACGGTTTAGGGCAGACGCGCGGAAGGGTAGAAGGAGAGCCGAATGCTGCTGATTTATGTAATCGTTCTCGGGGTGTTTGTGCTGGTGGCGATGCTGATTTTCAGCGTGGCCACGGGCCTCGACGAACGCAGCGCCCGCGCGCGCATGATGCGGGACCGGCTTTCCTCGCTGGAGCGCGCCCAGGAACGGCAGGCCAGTGAGGAACTGGCGCTGCTGCGCGACGAACTGTTGAGCGACATTCCGGCGCTCCACCAGATGCTGGGCCGCTCGCAGCGTGTGCGGCAGCTCCAGGAGTACCTGGCGCAGGCGGACTTGAAGATCCGTGCCGGCAAGTTCCTGATGATTTGCGCCGTGGCGGGCATCATTCTGGGCGCGGCAGGATTGGAATTGGGACGGTCGGCGCTGTTTGGACTGCTTTTTGGGCTGATCGGCGCGGGGCTCCCGCTGTATTACGCCTCCCTCAAGCGCACGCAGCGTTTCCACCGCTTCGAAGAGATGTTTCCCGAAGCCATCGAGCTGCTGGCGCGCGCCATTCGCGCCGGGCATGCTTTTACGACTTCCGTGGAGCTGATCGCCAACGAGCTGGGCGAACCGGTGGGCGGGGAGTTCCGCACGCTTTTTGAAGAGCAGAAGTTTGGCCTGCCGGTGCGGGACGCGCTGCTCAACCTGGGCGAGCGCATGCCCCTGGTGGACGTGAAGTTTTTTGTGACTTCGGTGATGCTGCAGCGTGAGACGGGCGGCAATCTGGCGGAGATTCTGGACAAGTTGTCCTATGTAATCCGGGAACGGTTCAAGATCATGCGCCAGGTGCGTGTATACACCGCGCAAGGGCGACTGACCATGGGCATCCTCATGGCGCTGCCGCCGGGTGTGGTGGGCGTGATGGCGATGATGGATCTGCAGTTCATCCGGCCGCTTTGGGAGGACCCCATCGGTCACTTTCTGATCGGGGCGGGCATCGTCATGCAGACGATTGGATTCTTCCTGATCCGGAGGATTATCCGCATTCAGGTTTAGGGACATGGAACTTCTCATCATCTTGATCCTGTTTTTCGGGCTGACGATAGCCTTCTTCGCCTTTGGCGCGGCGTTCATGGCGCCCGCCTCGGTGCTGGGTGCGCGCTTGCGGGCCCTGGCGGGGCAGCGCGTGGATGTAAGCCCCAAGCCCGCCGTTGAGGACCGCATCGAAAAGGTGCTGAATCCGCTCTCCAAGGCTTTGCCCGCGTCTCCGGCGGAGGTTTCACGCACGCGTGCCATCCTGATGCAGGCGGG
>CAYRII010000239.1:0-4169 GCA_964424245.1 uncultured Terriglobales bacterium
CCCTCGAACTTCTGCACTTTCACGGTTAATTTCTCGTGCTAGTTCGCGGTGGCCTTCCGCCCGGGCGCGACCGGGCCGCGGTCCGGTACAGTCACCATCACCCACAATGCGCCGGGCAGCCCGTTTGTCCTCGACCTCGCAGGGACCGGCACGGAGTCCGTCCGGTCGCTGGCCGTGAATCCCGGCGGGATCAACTTCGCGAGCCAGACAGTGGGAACCACCAGCCAGTCGCAGTTCGTCACGCTCACGAACCACGGCAATACGACCGTCACGCTGTCAGACATCGCCTTCAGCGGGGATTTCGCCCCGCCGCAGTTTGCGTTCAATTGCGGCGCACTCCCGGCCAATCTCAGCGCGGGCCAGAGCTGTACCGTCTCGATCAGCTTCACGCCGGTCGAGGCCGGAGCTCGGGCGGGAACACTCACCATCACTCACAACGCGACGGGCAGCCCGCACACGGTGCAGCTCTCCGGCACCGGGCTGGCGTCGGAGCGGGCCGTGCAGCTCACGCCCCTGGGACTCAGCTTCGGCGAGCAAGTGCTCGGTCAGCAGAGCGCAAGCCAGATAGTGACCTATACGAGCCGGGGGAACACTTCGGTGACCATCTCCAACATTGAAGTCTCCGGCGATTTCCTGCTCGTTCCCGGCTTCGGCTGCACCACGTTCCCGGTGACGCTCAATCCGAACACATCGTGCACTTTCCAGGTGGCCTTCCGGCCCGGCACGGCAGGGACACACGCGGGCGCCATCACCTTCACCGATAACGCACCGGGGAGCCCGCGCACGGTGGTGATGGCGGGCACCGGCGTGGAAGCGCGGGCGGCGCTGGCCATCACACCGCTGAGCGTCTCTTTCGCCCGGCAGGTCATCGGCACGCTGCGGACACAGCAGGTGCGCGTGACCAACTCGGGCAACGTCGCAGTCAGCATCACCAGTGTTTCCAGCAGCGGCGATTTCTCTCTACAGAGCGGCTGCTTCGGACAGCTTCCGGCGGGAAGCAGTTGCACGATTACCGTGCGCTTCATTCCCACGGTGGCGGGCGCCCGCAACGCCGTCCTCACCATCGAGCACGGCGCACCGGGAAGCCCGGCGGTGATACCGCTTTCCGGCACGGGCATCGAGGCCGGCGAGGCGGTGTCGCTCTCGCAGTCGCGAGTGGACTTCGGAACCGTGCGGCTGGGAAGCACAAGCACCGCGGCGACCATTCACTACGCCAACATCGGCGCCACCGCAGCCAGCATCACCGGCATCGTCTCGAGCGAAGGCTTCCCGGTGAGCCACGACTGCGGCGCGTCGCTGGCCGCCAGCTCGAGCTGCTCCATCCGCGTGAGCTTCGCTCCGGCGGTGACGGGACCGCAGGGCGGAATGCTCGTGGTCACCGACAACGCCGGCGGCAGCCCGCGCACAGTGCAACTCTCCGGCACGGGCAGCAGCCCGCAACTCGCCGTTTCCGCAAATCAAGTGGACTTCGGCGGGCAGTTGCTGGGCGCAAGCGGCGCTGCCAAGCCGGTCACCGTCACCAACAGCGGCAACGCAGAGCTTGCCATCAGCAGCATTGCCGCAAGCGGTGACTTCTCGCACACGAACGATTGCGGGACGCTGCTGCCCGCAGGCGCCACCTGCACAGTCCAGGTGCGGTTCACGCCTGGGAGCGTGGGCCCACGTTCCGGCTCGCTCACGATTGCAAGCGACGCTCCGGGAAGCCCGCGCAGCATCCCGCTCACCGGCTCGGGAACGGACCTGGTCATCAGCCCGGCGGCTGGTTCAGCAACGGTGGCCACTGTCACCGCGGGACAAACTGCCAGCTATCAGTTGCAGCTCGCTCCGGCTGGCGGATTCACAGGCACGCTGGCGCTGAGCTGCTCCGGCGCGCCCGCGACAACCAACTGCACGGTCTCGCCCGCAAGCGTGAACCTCACCGGCGGGACGGCGGCGACAGCGACCGTCAGCGTCACCACGACCGCGCGCACCAGCAGCAGTGCGTTCCGCTTCCCGGGCAGCGGGCGAGAATGGCCGATCTCGCCGTGGATGCCGCTCACCTGCGCGCTCCTGCTGTTCGGCAGCGCGCTGTGGCTGGCGATACGCGGCAACCGGCCGCGGCGTCTCGCCTTTGCGCGGCTGGCTGTAGTGCTCATAGCCGTGGCGTCGCTGGCCTCTTGCGGCGGTGGTAACGGAACCACGACGCCGACCTCGCCGAACGGGCCGGTGCAGGCCGTCGGCACGCCTGCGGGTACCTATGTGCTGGTGGTGAATGTGGCCGTTGAGCCGGGAGTGACTCGCACCATTCAACTGACACTGACGGTCAACTGAGTCGATCACGGGCATCTCGCTGCGGCGGGCTGCCTCTCGGTAACAACCAGGCAGCGAGGTCCTTCTGCGGCCTCGCTGCCTTCCTTTTATTTACAGGCAGCGATCAGCGCCGCATCGGCGTCATCATCATTAACGCCAATCACGCTTTTGCCGGGTGTTCGATTCCGGACAGGGCGTCCCACGATCGGGCAAACACCTGGCGCCGGCCAAACCTCTATCACTCCTAAACGTCTAAAACTCAGCGACTTTACAAAGGGCGCGATTGGCACGGGCCGTGCCCTTGACCAGCGGGGAGTTTTGCAGGTGTTGGCGGCGCAAGACGCCGGACAAAGATTACGGGGACCTTGGGACGAGGATGCGGCAACAAATGGAGTAAATGTGAATGGCCACACTTCAACTGGGATTCGATGACGAGGTGAGATTGGTAGACCGGGCGGCGGCGGGCGAAGGCGAGGCCCGCGCGGAACTCTACAACCGGTATTGCCGTTACATCTACCGGGTGGCGCTGCGCCTGACCGGCCGCGAGGAAGACGCCGAAGATGTCCGCCAGGAGACTTTCCTGAAGGCTTTCCGGCACCTGCGCGGGTTCCGCCGCGGGGCGCGCTTCAGCACCTGGCTGACTCAGATTGCCCGCAACGAATCGTTCACCAAGCTGCGTGAGCGGCGCGGCGGGCGGATGCTCTCGCTCGACGACCCGGAGAGCGCCGCAGCGGAAAGCTTCGAGCAGGCTCGTCCGCAAAGGAATGCGGCAATAAATTTAGTAAATGCGAATATCGCCGACCCGGAGGAGCATTTCCATCGCCGCGAGGTGCGCGCGCGGCTGCGCGATGTCTTCGCCGCGCTGGACCCGGCGTTCCTGGCTGTGTTCCTGCTACGCGCGGTGGAGAAGCGCTCGACGCGGCAGGTGGCCCGCGAGCTGGGGATTTCGTCCTCGGCGGTGAAGTCGCGCCTGTTCCGCAGCCGCGCCCGGCTGCGCGACCGCCTGGGCGCACCGATGAATTTCCACTTTGGGCGCCGCGGGCGCACGGGGAAATCCGCGACGCGGCCCACTTCCCTGCCCGGCAATGCCGCGCCGGAAACGAGGCCCTCGTGAGTATGGATATTCCGCGTCCGGATCAGGCCAGGAAGAAAAAAATCCGGCGCATCTCCTACGGCATAGCCGCCCTCATCCTGATTGCGGGAGTTTCCTACGGACTCTCGCGCTTGCAGCCGGCCGCGCCGACCGTGGACAGCGCCGTATGGACCGGCACGGTGAAACGCGGCGAAATGCTGCGGCAAATGCGCGGGCTGGGGACGCTGGTGCCCGAAGAAATCCGCTGGATACCGGCGGTCACCGAAGGACGCGTGGAGCGCATCCTGGTGCGGCCGGGCGCGGTGGTGGCGCCGGATACGGTCATCCTCGAGCTCAGCAATCCGGAGCTGGAGCGCGAAGCGCTCGACGCCACGCTGCAACTGAAAGCCGGTGACGCCGACTACAAGAACCTGGGCGTGCAGCTGGAGAGCCAGTTGCTCAACCAGCGCGCCGCCGCCGCCGCCATCGAGGCGGAATTCCGCCAGGCCAAACTGCAAGCCGAAGTGGATGAGCAACTTTTCAAGGAAGGCCTGACCTCGGAGCTGAACTTCCGCCGCAGCAAACTCCGCGCCGAAGAACTGACAACGCGAAACGGCCTGGAACAGCAACGCCTGGCCATCGCCGCCGAGGCTGTGGAGGCGCAGCTCGCCGCGCAGCGCACGCGGCTTGATCAGCTCCGCGCGCTCGGTGACCTCCGCCAGCGCCAACTCGGGGCCCTGCGCGTGCGGCCGGGGATGCCCGGCGTGCTGCAACTGGTGCCCGTCGAAGTGGGCCAGCGCGTGGCGCC
>CAYRII010000240.1:0-4168 GCA_964424245.1 uncultured Terriglobales bacterium
CACAAGGGGCGGCAGATTTACAGTCTGCTGCCTTTAGCCACTCGGCCACCCGTCCAGCCCAACCCAACCGTCCACCGCACAGGCTGGGGTCGGTTCTCAAGTGACGGGCGGGAATTGTCTCGGCTTTCGGTGTCGTGGAAAAACGACAGGACTCTCCGGGCTGCCGCCCGGCCCCGCCGGAAGACTCCACAATCCGTTGCGCCTGACCGATGCCCAGCTTTCCCGCACGCCGTCCCTGCGTTGTCGCAGGCACGTCTGGAGCTGGCGAAGGGATTCGAACCCCCGACCCTCTGATTACAAATCAGATGCTCTACCGCTGAGCTACGCCAGCCTGGCCCGCAAGGGCTCGACAAACTACGAAAAATAGCACAGTGGCAGCCGGATTGCAAGGGGGCCAACTGACATTTTCCTGGCCCAACCCTGACCCTCCCCCCGCTTGGCGAACCCCGCCGCTTGCCCTATACTCGCGTCCTTTGATTCGGGGAGGAATCGCCAGGATGTCTCGCGCCCGGCAATGGCTGCTTGTGCTTCTCGTGTTAGTAGCGGTCGCCGCCGTCGCCTACTGGGCCGAACGCCGCCGCCCGGAGCCGCGCCCGGAGCCGGAGCGCATTACCGGTCTGGCGTGGCTGCCGGCGGAGTCGGGCTTGGTGGGCGGGGCGGACTTGGCCGCGGTGCGGCAGCAGGCCTGGTTGGTGGAGATGCTGCGCGGGGTTTCGGGCGAAGAGGCCCCCGAGTACCGGGCCTTCGTGGAAGCGACGGGCTTTGACTATACGCGCGACCTCGACCGCCTCTGGGTCGGCGTCTATGGCGCGAGCGAGCAGCCGACCGTCGTCGGGGTCGCCGAAGGACGCTTTGCGCGTGGGAAGATTCTCTCCCACGCGCGCCGGCAGGGCGGGCGCGTGAGCCTTTATGGCGGCCTGGAGATCTACGAAGTGCGCTCGGGCCCGCAGCGCCAGAACAGCTTCGCTTTCGCTTTTCTCGACGACACGCGGGTGGCTTTCGGCTCGGACGCGCGCCGCGCGGCGCAGGTGGTGGACTGCTGGCAGGGGCGCGCGCCGTCGGTGGGCTCGGACGCGGCGCGCCGCGCCGCCCTGGAGCAGTTCGCCGCCGGGCAGGACGTGTGGGCGGTGGACGAGCTCGACAAGTGGCAATCCCCGACGCGGCTACTGCAGGACTGGGTGCAGACCCCGCTCGCGCAAGTGGCCGCCGGCGCCCGCGTCATCCCGGAGGGTTTGGCGGCCGACGCCGAAGCGCGCTGCCGCGACCCGCAGCAGGCGGGGCGGCTCTACGTCAACCTGCGCAGCGCCGCGCTGGCGGGGCGGCTGACGCTGGCGCGTCATTCGGACAAGAACCTGCGGGCCGTGGGCGAGGCGCTCGGCAACGTCGACTTCAGCCAGGAAGGCGACGCCCTGCGCGCCCGCGTGCTGCTCCCGCCCGAGCTGGTCGCCACGCTCCTCGGTGTGCGCCACCCGGCGCCCTCTCCGCCGCGAGCCCAACCCTAGCTTTGTGCCCATCTTTTCACTGCGACGGGGCAAGCAGATTCCGCGCCGCCATGCCAGTCAAGGGCTCGGAATGACACGTTAAGGCGTTCAACGCACGGGTCGCGGGACACGGGTCGCGTTTATTCGGGGAAGGTTCATCCGCCGCAGCAGGTCCTGGAAGCGTGCTTCGGAGCGCAGGGGATCCAAGGGTGGCATTACGGCGAGATAGATCAAACCGTCCGAGCGTTCCTCGTAGGCTTCTTCGAGCAAGGCTAACGCGTTCTCGTTTTCGCCAGCCAAGGCATAGAAAAGTGCCTTGTTCATTGGCGAAAAATACTGCCTCTTTGCCCAGTGCTTTTTTTCCAGATCAAGGCGCTCCTGCCAATAGCCACGCATACCGGAGCGCCGGTAGGCATCGGTCAGTGCCGCTGCAGTTTCCGGCCCTGCTCCCGAGAGTGCGTGCCCCCGTTGATAGGAGGCGAAGGCGTCGTCCATCCTCCCTTGGGCTTCGTACACCCGGCCAAGCGTGAAATGAACCCGCCAGTAGTCAGGGTTGAGGTCTCTTGCCCTGAGGAGTTCTTCAAGCGCTTCATCGTAACGGCGGGCCCAGAAAAAAATGACTCCCACGTTCTCAGCGATGACTGGCGACAACGGGTCCAGCTCCTGAGCCCGCTTCACTTCCAGGAAAGCTTGGTCGAACTTGCCTTGGCAAACCAGGATGCGGGCATACCAGAAGTGAGCTGTGGGGTCGCCGGGATTGAGGGCGATCGCCCGCCGGAACAGCCTCTCTCCTTCGGTGAAGTTCCATTCGTAGCTCGCCGTAATGTCGGCAAGCGACACGTACCCCTCCGCCAGTCCGTCATCGAGACTCACCGCTCTCTGCGCTGCCTCCTTGGCTTTTGGGTAGGCCTCCCGCGGAGAAAGCCAGCCAAAGCCGGCCAACAAGTTGTAACTGTCGGCCAGGCCGGAGTATGCCAGCGCATACAGTGGGTCTTTGGCGATGGCCTGGTCGAAGTATTCGACGGCTTTGAGCATTCCGTTTTTCGTTCTCTTGCTTAAATGATGGCGGCCAAGCAGATACAACCGATGTACTTGGGGATCGATCTCATGAGCCCGCATCAGGCGGGTCTGTTCCTGCGGCGTTAGTTGGACATGCACCTCCCGGACAATCGCGCGCGCCACCTCGCTCTGCAGGATCAGGATGTCCTGCTCCTCGCGCTCATACGTCTGCGCCCACAGGTGTCGCTGGCTGGGCGCGTGAATGAGCTGCACTGTGACGCGCACGCGATTCCCCGACCGCCGCACCGAACCTTCCAGAAATGCTTCCACCCCCAGCTTCCGCGCGAAGGCAGGCAGCGGCTCCTTCTTCTGCTTGTAGTCTATCACCGAGCCCCGCGCGATCACTTTCAGCGAGCTGACCTGCGCCAGTTGTGTGATCAGTTCATCGTGCAATCCGTCAACGAAATACTCCTGCTCAGGGTCGCCCATCAGGTTTTCGAGAGGCAAAACCGCCAGCGAGGTGACAGCCGGGGCTGTGCCCAGCAGGCGGTGGCGCAGCCCGCCGACGTTGACGGCCAGCGCAATAGCAAGCAGCGCCGCAAGTGCAAGCAGACCCGTGACCCAACGGCGGCGCCACCAAGCGGTTGGAGCCGGACTTTCTAGGGGCACAGACCCCACGGGGCAGATGAACCGGTAGCCACGCCGGGGGATTGTCTCGATGTACTGCGGCTTGTCTGCCGAATCGTTCAGAACTTCGCGCAGGCGGTTGATGACGTTGTTCAGCCCGTGGTCGAATTCCACGAAGGTGTCGGCCGGCCACAGGCGCTGGTGCAGTTCGTCGCGGGTCACTACTTCCCCCGCATGCTGCAGCAGCATTTCCAGTACGCGGAGAGGTTGCTCCGACAGGCGAATCCTTCGGCCGTTCTTCAGGAGCTTACCGGCCCGCAAGTCGACCGCAAACGCACCAAACCGAACGGTGCCGATTGAATCAGTTTGCGGTTCCATGGAGATGCCTAGTTCAGTTCGGCGGAGTATACACCTCGCCCACCACGCGAGCAACCAACTCCGCGGCATTCAAGTCGAATGGTTCCAATAGTTTCCACGGAGAGAGGAATCGGAGTCGCAAAGGAGACTCCCGGGATTGACCCCGTGCAGCAGCCAGCGCAAGAGTCCCCGTGCGCACGCAAGTCCTTGAGAAGGACAGCGAGCAGGAGGACAACATGGACAAGCAACTTTCAAGAAAAGTACGGTCAGCAACTTTGACACTCGCGCTCCTGGTGGTGTCGGCGCTGCTGCTGGTGGCTGACGCGGACGACCAGTATTCCGAGTGGTCGGCGGCGGTCAACGGCGGTCCGATTGTCAACTCGGCCAGGAGCGACCTACAGCCGTTCGTCTCCAAGGATGGGTTGAGTCTCTACTTTTCTTCCGGCCGCCTGGCAGGGCTGCCAGAGGGCTTCGGGGGCCTTGATATCTATGTCTCGAAGCGGGCCAGCGTGAACGACCCGTGGGGACCTCCGCAGATCCTGGGCGGCAACATTAACACCTCCAGCAACGAATTCGGCCCGGCCCTTTCACCCGACGGGCACTGGTTGTTTTTCAGCAGTAACCGTCCCGGCGGGTTCGGCGGCCAGGACCTCTATGTTTCTCGCCGGCACAACAGGCGGGACGACCTCGCCTGGCAACCCGCC
>CAYRII010000241.1:0-4153 GCA_964424245.1 uncultured Terriglobales bacterium
CGTCCACGCTGTAGTTTGGCTGGTTTGTGATTCGCCGGCGGCGGCGAGGAAGAGATGACGATGCGACGAGTGAGATTCCTGTGGGTGCTGACGGCGGCACTGCTGCCGTGGGCCTGGAACCTGGCGGCACAACAGGCGAAGGTGAAGGTGTACATCTCCGCCGACATGGAAGGAATCGCCGGGGTGGTGGACGAGACGCAGACCAATCCCACCGGACGGGACTACGCACTGGGGCGGCGACTGATGACCGCCGAGGTGAACGCGGCCATCGCCGCGGCGTTTGACGCCGGGGCGACCGAGGTGCTGGTGAACGATTCGCACTGGGACCAGACCAATCTGCAGCCGGACACGCTCGACCGCCGGGCGACGCTGATCAGCGGCGCTCCGAAGCCCTACGGAATGATGCAGGGCCTGGACGGAAGTTTTGCCGCGGTAATCTTCATCGGATACCACGCGCGCGGCTCCACGCAGGATGCGGTGATCGATCACACGTTCAGCGATCAGCCCAAAGTGGTGAAGCTGAACGGCAAGCCGGTGGGGGAATACGGGCTGAACGCCGCGCTGGCGGGTGATTACGGGGTGCCGGTCGTCTTCCTCTCCGGAGACAGCGCGGTGGCAGAGCAGGCGCGGGAGTTTATCCCGGGAGTGGAGGCGCTGGCGGTGAAGGAGGGAATCGGGCGCACAGCGGCACGTACCATGCATCCGGAAGAGGCGCGCGAGAAGATTGCGGCCGGCATTCGCGCGGGCATGGCGCGACGAGAGAAGATAAGGCCGGTGCGCCTGGATCATCCTGTGACTTTGGAAGTGGAGCTGGCGAGTTCGCGCCAGGCCGACAGCGCCATGATGGTGCCGGGGATGAAGCGGATAAGCGATCGCGTGGTGAGCTACGAGGCTCCGGACATGGCGGCGGCTTACCGCGTGATGCGGCTGATTACGCGCCTGGCGGGCGGATGAAAAACTTTCCGGGAACTGGGGTGAGGACTTGAAGGACGGCCAAAAGGAAGGTCACGGGTTCAATCGCAAGCTGCACGATCCCGCGGAAGACAAGCTGACGCCGGTGTATCCGCTGGACCTCTCCAAGTGCGGGAGCGTGAACGAGTTGGTGCGCGCCATGGGCGAGACGGCGTTTACCGGGCGGCAAATGGGCGAGGGCGCGGACGTGCTGGAGGCCATGGCGCGGGACCAAGACTGCTTCGTGGTGATGACGCTGGCGGGCGCCATGACCGTGGCCAAGCAGGGCCTGATCATCTGCGATCTGATCGATCACGGCATTGTCAACGCCGTTGTCTCGACCGGAGCGCTGATGGCGCACGGGTTGGTGGAGGCCACGGGGCGTTCGCACTTCCGGCACAACCCGGCCATGAGCGATGAGGAACTCTACGCGGCGGGATACAACCGCGTGTACGACACGCTGGAGCCGGAACAGAACCTGGACGAGATTGAACGCGTGGTCTTCGAAGTGCTCGAGCAGTGGGACGCGAAGGAGATTGTGTGCTCGTGGAAGCTGAACCGCGCCATCGGCGAGTACCTGGCCAAGGCCACTTCCGAGCGGGGCATCCTGAAGTCTGCGGTGGAGAAGAACGTGCCCGTGTTCGTGCCGGCGTTTACGGACTCCGAGCTGGGGCTCGACTTCGCGCTCTCCAACCGCATCCGCATTCGCGACGGCCATCCCACGCTGCGCTACGACCCCTTTGAAGACCTGGAACACTTCACGGCCACGCTGCTGGCGCAGAAGCGGCTGGGCATCTTTACCATCGGCGGCGGAGTGCCACGCAACTGGGCGCAGCAGTTCGGTCCTTACGTGGAGCTGCGCAACCGCCGAGCCGGCGAGAACGTGCCCTTGAAGCGCTACCACTACGGCCTGCGCATTTGTCCGGAGCCGGTGTTCTGGGGCGGGCTTTCGGGCAGTCCTTACAGCGAGGCCATCTCCTGGGGCAAGTTTGTTCCGCCCAGCGAGGGCGGGAAATTCGGCGAAGTCCTGGTGGATGCCACCGTGGGACTGCCCATCATCGTGGCGGCGGTGCTGGAGCGATTGGGAATCCGAAAAAGCTAGGCGGAGCAGAGATTCATTTCCGGCCAGCAGGTTCTGCAGGGCTAATCAAAAATCAGGATGGCGGCGGCGATGACGGTGGTCCAGAGTCCGCGCTTGTCGCCCACGGCGGATTGCGTGACGTTCAAGGTGCGCACGATCTTGTTGGAGATGCGGTAGATTTCTTTCTTCTCGTCCCAGGAGCGGTCGGGATCAAAGGAAACGTCGAGCGTGGTGGCGAGCATTTCCGCAGCCAGCTCTTCGGCGTACTCTCCGGCCGTGTAGTCGTCCTCGCCGAAGGAATGGTGCTCGCTGAGGTAGCCAAAGGTGCTGCGGTCCGCGGGGATGGCGAGGCCGATGCTCGAAGCCACGAGGCGGTGCGGCTCGCGGGTGGAATTCTCGGCAACCACGGCGAAGACGACTTCGCCGTGGTGCAGATGCTTCAGTCCCCGGGAGCGCGAAATCAGCTTGCAGTGCGGCGGGAAGATGGAGGATACACGGACGAGATTCTGCGAGGCGATGCCGGCGTCGCGCAGCGCCAGCTCAAAAGACGTGAGCCGCTCCTTGTGCTTGCCCACACCCTTGGTAAGAAAGATCCGCTTGGGGACCATGTCCTTGCCCACTTCGACTATCCTCCCCGGACGCGCCAGACTGCGAAGTCAGACAATCTAACACAAGGGAAATTTCCGGCAAAATACGAAGACAGCGGAGACTAGCGGGAGGCGGCCAGCGGCGGCTTCAACTTCACCGCAATGTCAATGAAGGCCAGGGCGGCGCGGCTCAGCGCCTTGTCCTTGCGGAAGACCAGGGCCAGGTCGCGGCGGATGTGAGCGTCGGACAGGGGCAGGGCAGCGAGCACTCCTGCGCGCACGTCTTCGGCGACGCTGGAACGGGCGATAAAGCCCACGCCAACATCGGCGGCAACGAACCGCTTGAGCAGTTCCGAAGAATCCAGCTCCATGGAAATCTTGAATTTCAGGCGCCGCTCCGCAAACAGCTCTTCGAGGGCGTCGCGCGTGCGTCCCACCTTGGGCAACAACAGGGGATACTGCGCCACATCGGCAGCGGCGGCGGCGGGCAAACGGGCAAGGGGATGCCCCGGGGCGGCAATGACCACCAGTTCGTCGCGGTGGACGGGTACGACGGTAAGCCGGGTGTCGGATACGGGGAGGGAAACCACGCCGAAGTCGACGGAATTATCGATGATGGATTCCAGGATACGGGCACGCTCGGAACGCAGGATGCTGACCGAGACCCCGGCGTATTGTTTCTTGAATTCGGCGAACACCTCGGGGAGGATGTGCAGGCAGGTGGCCTCGTTCGCCCCCACCACGATTTCTCCGCGCGGGACGCGCTCCATTTCGGCCAGGGAAGTGAGGATGGTCTTTCGGGCGGCCAGCGCGTCCTCGGCATAGCGCTGAAAGATCTTTCCCGCGGCGGTGAGCGAAACTTTGCCTCCGGAGCGGTCGAGCAGGCGGGCGCCGACTTCCTCCTCGAGCACGCGAATCTGCGAAGAGATGGCGGGCTGGGTGCGAAAACGCTTCTCCGCCGCGCGCGAAAAGCTGCTCAGCCGCGCCACTTCCAGAAAGGTTTCCAGTTGATCGAAGTCCACGATTCCACCCGGCCGCGCCCACAACTGGTGAATGGCCCAGGAGTTATGCGCTCATAAAGCGCGGTTATGGCGGCCATAAAAACAATCAATTTCCCAAACCGCAGCGGCACCCGTTACCTTGAAAGCGATGGGTTGTGTCCCTCAGTGTAGCAGCCCGCACAGGGATTCCTAGACTTCCATGAAACCACTCACCCGGCGGCCGAAGGGCAGCATGCAGCTGCTTTCCGGCGCCCAGGCACCCGGCGTATCCCGCTGGCCGGTACCATAAGGAGCATACGTTATGGCTGATGCAAAGCAGGTTCTGGAGTTCGCGAAGAAAACCGGGGTCAAGCTTCTCGACCTGCGCTTCACGGACATTCCCGGATTGTGGCACCACGTTTCCTATCCCATCTCGCAGTTGAGCGAAGAATCGTTCGAAGAGGGCTTCGGCATGGACGGCTCCAGCATTCGGGGATGGGCCGCCATTCATGAGAGCGACATGCTGCTGATTCCCGACCCGACCTGGTTCATCC
>CAYRII010000242.1:0-4147 GCA_964424245.1 uncultured Terriglobales bacterium
AATTCCGCAGCTTGGATTCGCGCAGGTTGCGTGTGGCCAGCTCGGCCAGGTCGCGTGCTTTCATCGCGGCCCTCCGTTGGCGGCCAGCTTGCCGTCAGAAAGAAAAACGATGCGGTGCGCGAAGCGCTCGGCCAGCGGACGCTCGTGCGTGACCAGCACCACCGTCATTCCCAGCGATTCGTTCAGCTCGTGGATGAGCTTCAAAATCTCTTCGCCGGTGCGGCTGTCGAGATTGCCGGTGGGCTCGTCGGCCAGCAGGATCGTCGGGCGGTTCACCAGCGCGCGCGCCAGCGAAGCGCGCTGCTGCTCGCCGCCGGAGAGTTCACTGGGGCGGTGGGCCATCCGCTCGGAAAGGCGCACGCGGTCCAGCGCCTCGCGGACGCGCGCGCCGCGCTCGCCCCGCTCGACTTCGGCCAGGCGCAGGGGCAGCTCGACGTTTTCCTCGAGCGTCATCGTGGGAATCAGATTGAAAGCCTGAAACACCATTCCCACCGTGCTGCGGCGGTAGCCCGCCAATTCCTCGGAGTCCATTTCGGCGAGGTTGCGGCCCTGCACCACGATGGCCCCGCCGGTGGGCCGGTCGAGCCCGGCGATGAGATTCAGCAACGTGGACTTGCCCGAGCCGGAGCTGCCGAGCAGCGCCAGGATTTCGCCGCGGCGGACCTCCAGCGTGACGCCGTCCACCGCGCGGATCAGCGTGGGGCCCATCTGGTAATGGCGCGTGACGTCCTGCGCGCGGATGGCCGCGCCGTCCGGGGCGGCGCCGCCGGCCACAGTGGTGCTTGAGTTGGGATTCATCTCCACAATGGTACTACGCATGGGGAGGGCAGTTGGTTGCGGGGAAAGAAAGTTGAGAGTCGAGGGTTGAGAGTTGAGAGGGGGCAAAACGTCGATAGTTGATAGTCAATGGTTGATCGTGGGCACCATGGAGCGCGGCGTGCTACGCACCTGCCTCACCGAAGAATGGTGCCGGGGGGCAGAATCGAACTGCCTACGCCGGCCTTTTCAGGGCCGCGCTCTACCGGTGAGCTACCCCGGCACGGGTGAGGCAAACGATTTTAGGAGCGGGGCGGGGAAGTGTCAACGAAAAGAGGCGGAAGCAGAGGAGGCAGAGGAAGCAAAAGAAGCAAAGGAATACAGAAAAAATCTCAGAGACTCACGGCAGAGGCGCAGAGAACGCAGACGAGCACAGAAGAATTCCTTAACTTCCTTTACATCCTTTACTTCCTCTACCTCCTCTGCCTCCTGTTTTTACCGTAGCGATTCGTCGAATTCGCGCATCCAGTCCTTCTTCTTGAGGACTTCGCGGGGCTTCGCGCCGTCGGGTGGGCCGACAATCCCGTCCTTTTCCATCTGGTCGATCAGGCGGGCGGCGCGGCCGTAGCCGATGCGCAGGCGGCGCTGGAGCGTGGAAGTGGAGGCGCGGCCCATCTCGCATACCACGCGGACGGCTTCCTGGTAAAGCTCATCGTCCTCTTCCTCGACGGCTTCTGCCGGCTCGCTGGTTTCCGGGGCGTCCTTGGGCGGCCGCAGCAGCTCCGCGTTGTACCTGGCCTTGGCCTGGGCGCGCCAGAAGTCGCACACGGCGACGATTTCGTCTTCGGTGACCAGCGGGCCGTGGATGCGGTGCAGCCGCGCGGAGCCTGCGGGCAGGTAGAGCATGTCGCCGCGACCCAGCAGGGCTTCGGCGCCGTTGGCATCGAGGATGGTGCGGGAGTCCACTTTGCTGGCCACGCGGAAGGAGATGCGCGCCGGGAAATTGGCCTTGATCAGGCCGGTGATGACGTCCACCGAAGGCCGCTGCGTGGCCAGAATCAGGTGGATGCCCACCGCGCGCGCCATCTGTGCCAGCCGGGTGACGGATTCTTCGACGTTGTTTGTGTCCACCATCATCAGGTCCGCCAGCTCGTCGATGACGATGACGATATAAGGCAGCGGCCGGTGCTCTTCGTCCTCGAGATCCTCGAAAAGCTCCAAGCTGTGCCCCTTGGTGAATGTCCGGTTGTACTGCTCAATATTGCGGACGCCGTGCTGCGCCAGCAGTTTCAGCCGCTGCTCCATTTCGCGCGTGGCGTTGCGCAGGACGTTCGAGGCCACCTTGGGATCATTGACCACGGGCGTGAACAGGTGGGGGATGTCCTCGTAGAGGCCGAGTTCGAGCCGCTTGGGGTCTACCAGCACAAGTTTCAATTCTTCCGGGGTGGCTTTGTAGAGCATCGAGATGACCATCGAATTGATCAGCACGCTCTTGCCCGTCCCGGTGGCGCCGGCAATCAGCAAGTGCGGCATCTGGGTCAGGTCGGTCACGCGGATCCGTCCGATCAGGTCTTTCCCCAGCGCGCAGGTGAGTTTCGAAGTGGAATTGACGAACTCCGGCGATTCCACCACTTCGCGCAGCACGATGGTTTGTCGATGCTGGTTCGGCACCTCGATGCCCACCGTGGACTTCCCGGGGATGCGCTCGATCAGGATGGACTTGGCGCGGAGCGCCAGGCAGAGGTCGTCGGCAAGCGACGTGATGCGGCTGTATTTGATGCCCGCCTCGGGCCGGAACTCGAACGTGGTCACCACCGGGCCGGGGTTGATCTGGGTGACGTGGCCCTTGACCTCGAATTCCTCGCACTTTTTCTCGATTGCGTGCGCGCAGTCCTTCAAGTCGTCTTCGTGGATCCTTTCGCCGCGTTCGGCCAGGCGGAGCAGGCCGGGTGAAGGCAGCCGGTAGCTGGGTTTGCCTTTTGCGATCTTCGGCTCCGCGCCGCTTCTCGCCGCCGCTTCGGGGGCCGCGGGTTCTTTCACCTTCACCAGGACCGGGCCAAACTTCGACTCAGCCTCCTCGTCAACCTTGGCGGTCTGTTCCTTGGGGGCCAGGACCTGCGGCGGAGCGGGCGGCCGGCCGGCGATTTTGATCTTCTCGAGGCGCTCTTGCATGCGCTTGTGTTCGCGGGCCTCGCGCCAGCCGTTCCAGCGGGCATGCAAGCGCCCGGAGAGCCGCAAGGGCTGGCGCAGCCAGACCGAAGCGGTGGTAAACGAAAAGCGCGTGGCAAGAAACAGCCCCGCAAACAGACACGCCAGCGCCACCACATGCGCGCCGACGGGATTGAAGCCGGCGAGCAAGCCATCGGCGAGCAGCACTCCCAGCAGGCCTCCCGGGGGGAGGACGCCGCGCACCTCGGGCAGGCCGAGAAGGGCGAGCAGGGCGCTCGTGGAAAACACCAGCAGTGCCAGCCCGCTGAGTTTGGCGACAGGGGATACCACCGCCTGGCTGCGGAACCAACGCAGGCCAAGCAGAAACATTCCCACCGGCAGCAGGAAGGCCGCGTAGCCCAGCGCCTGAAACAGAATGTCCGCGCTGTGGGCGCCCACCGGGCCGACCCAGTTCCGCGAAGGTTTCGCATCGGGCGCGGGAGCGGCCACGTTCAGGGACGGATCATCGGGGCTGTAGGATAGCAGGCTCAGCGCCACCAGCGCGGCCAGGGTTACACCCAAGAATCCCACGAGTTCGTTCAGGCGACGGTTCTCCGTCGGCGTCAAAAGGCGCACAACCCTCTCCTTCTGCCGGGAAGGCCTGAAACGCGGCGAGCAACGCGCGGCGGGCTCAGGCCCGATGGATGGGTCGCGCGGGCGCTAGCGCGCAGCACCCATCTGGAGGAACGCGAGCAACAAAACGACTATACCAAACAAGATCCGGTAGTAAATAAAGATCTTGAGTGTGCGTGTTTGTAAATAGCGCAACAACAAGGCGATCACCAGATAGCCGGAAATGGCCGCCACGCTGGTACCGACCAGCAGGGCCGTGAGGGTGTCGTCGCCGAGCGAGGCGTGGCGCAGTTCGAGGAGCTTTTTGGCCGCGGCGCCAGCGATGATGGGCGTCGAGAGCAGGAAGGCAAAGCGTGCTGAGGCTTCGCGCGTCATCCCGCGGAAAAGGCCCGTGATGATGGTTATCCCTGAGCGGGAAACTCCCGGCACCAGGGCCACCGCTTGCGCGGCGCCGATGGCCAGCGCGTCGCCCAGCGTGACCGTCTCCATCCCGCGGGCAAGCTTGGCGCGCTGCTCGGCGACCCACATCAGCGCGCCCACCCCGACCAGCATGGCACCCATCAGAAACGGGTTCCGAAAGCTGGTCTCGACGTAGCTTTCCAGCCAAGAC
>CAYRII010000243.1:0-4122 GCA_964424245.1 uncultured Terriglobales bacterium
GTTATGGGACGCTGCTCTCCATGGGATCGGTGCTGCTGGAAGAAGCCACGCTGCGGCGCTACCCTCGACTGGGCCACGTGCTCAAGCTGATGTTGTTTGCCATTATCGAAAACATCGGCTACCGGCAGATGGTGGCCATCTTCCGCGCGCAGGGGGTGCTGCGCTTCTTTGCCGGCATGCGTAAGTGGGAGATTGTGAAGCACAAGGGACTGGGAGATCGCTACTCGGTAGCTCAACATGAAGCTTAAGGACTGGCTCTTCAATCGTGTGATCCTGGGGATGCTGCTGTTTTTCGTCCTCGTGGCGCTGTGGGAGTTCCGGCTGAAGCCGCAGTACCGGCCGCACTACAACCGGGCTGTGGAGCACTACCAGCGCCTGGAGTATGCCCAGGCCCTGACCGAATTGGAGCAGGCGCATGACATCAATGCGAATGCCGTGGAAGTGCTGCTGCTGAGGGGCTGGACCAACCTGAAGCTGCAGCGCTACACCGAGGCGCTGGAACACAACTTCGATCCGGTGATGAGGAATTCGCCCAAGGACAGTGACGCCTACAAGGAGGCAGAACTGGGAGCGTCCTTTGTGGCCCTGGAAACGGGAAGAGGCACGATGAACTCGGAGGCCCTGCTATCAATCCTGCAGGAACGCGGGGGCGATCCCAACGTGCGCATTCTGGTGGCGGGGGCGTTGCAGCGTGAAGGCCGGAACCTGGAAGCAGCGGCCATCTATCGCGAATTGCGCATCGACAAGAGCTACGGCGAGGCCTCGCGCGTGGCCCTGGAAATCATGTTCGGGCTGAAGGGGTTTACCGACCAAGCGCCCGAGGGGCTGGCCCCGCTGGAGAAGGCGCGGGAGACGCGGGTGCCCTTCAGCGCCTCCGGCGGCGCATTCTGGCGCGCGGGAAAGGACGGACGGGAGAAGTTTTTCGTGGCCGGAGTGAACCTGGCTCCGGGAGCTCCGGGGTACTTCCCGGGCAGCCCGCCCGACCACGGTTCGGAGTACATGGCGTGGCTGAAAGCGGCCGGAGAGATGAACGCCAACGTGGTACGTACCTACTCGCTGATGCCTCCGGTGTTTTACCGGGCATTTCGGCATTACAAGGCGGGCGGGGGGAAGGCGGTGCTCTTCCAGCAGGTGTGGATGGGAAGCCCGCCCAACAAGGACCTCTACGAACCCACGTTCGTCACCGCCGCCAAGGGGCAAATCCAGCACGTGGTGGATGCCATGCACGGCCGCGGCGATGTGCCTCCGGCGATTGGCCGCACGGGCGGCGTCTACGCGCAGGACCTGGCGGAGCAAGTCGCGGCCTTCCTCCTGGGCGGCGACATCGACCCCTCAGTGGTGGCGCAAACGAATTTGACCAACCCGGGCAAGACCAGCTACGCCGGACAGTACATTTCCGCGAACAACGCCAATGCCACGGAAGTCTGGCTGGCGGAGATGATGGACCACCTGGTGAAGTACGAGACCGATACCTACAACTGGCAGCACCCTGTAGCGTTCACCAATCAGCCGGCCCTGGACCCGATTCGCCATCTCACTGAAACCTCGGCCAGCGAAGCCATCTCGGTGGATGAGAGCCGGCTCAAAGTGTCGTCGCGGTACGCGGCGGGGTTGTTTGTGGCCTATGACGTCTATCCCTTCCAGCCTGATTTCATGCTGCATGAATCGCAATACCTGGCGGCACGGGACTCCGAGGGACCTAATCCCATGAGCGGCTACCTGCGCGACCTGCGCTCGCGCTTCCCGTATCCCCTGGTGGTGACCGAATTCGGGGTGCCGGACTCGATCGGCATCAGCCGGATTCATCCCTCGGGGTGGAACCAGGGCGGGTTGACGGACCAGGCGCAGGCCGACATGGTGCGGCGCCTGGCGCGGAGCATCCGCGACACCGGGTGCGCGGGTGGAATTGTGTTTGCGCTGGCCGACGAATGGTACCGGCGCAACTGGCTGACGGCGGACTTCCGCGTGCCGGCCGAGCGCGCCACCCTGTGGCTGGACTACCTGGATCCACAGAACCGGTTTGGGTTGATGGGCTACCGGCCCAGCAAGTGGGATCTGTTTTCCGGCAACAGTGGCGGCTGGCAGCGCGAAACCACGCTCTACCAGAAATCGGGCGGCGGCGAGGAGGCCACGAACATTCGCAAGGTGCAGATGGCGGCCGACGAAGCCTTTCTCTACCTGCGAGTGGAAGTCGCCTGCCTGGACTGCCCGGCGGCCGGACGCCGGCCGGATGGCAACGCGGATTTCGATCAAGCGGCCTACGCCATCGCCCTGAATACCGCTCCGACACTGGTGGGCATCGAAGCCATGCCCTTCGGAGGCATGAAGGTGACAGGAGGCGCCAACTTTCTTCTTTATCTGGGCGCGCCGACGGCCCGCTTGTTGGTCTCTGAAAACTACTACCCGTATCAGGACGTGCCGCTGCCGGGGAATGAGAAGTATTCCGAGCTGATGTACCGGCGGCCGCTGGCGACGCGGGTGGCAGCCAGCGGAAACTTCGTCGACCAGATCGTGGAGCCCAACCGGCCGCGCGAAGGGCGCGGCGGGACCATCTACCCGGCGCAGCGCTACAACCGCAGCACCCTGCGCCATGGCAACCCCAACCCCGCCGCTGAGGACTATGATTCCCTGGCGGAGTGGTTTGCGGACGTTAAGGGGAAGGCCATCCTGGTGCGCATCCCGTGGGGCAAGCTGCTGGTGACCGACCCCTCCGGCCTCAAGGTGTTCGGCGGCTTTGATAACACGGGCAGCGCCAAGATCTTCCCTACGTCGGGAGTGGATGTGGCCGTGTTTGCCCTGAAGCCGGGGACACCGGCCAACGAAATGGCCAAGATGACGGTGGCGGCGAGCTTGCCCGCAGCCAGTGGAAACAAGGTTGCAGATCTGAAGCGCTTTACCTGGAAACCCTGGGAGACAGTGAAACCAGAGACCTACTTGAAGAAGGCGTATCATGCAATGCAAAAGGAATATTCCGAGCAAAGCAGCGCGCAAAGCGGCAAGGCTGGCGGTGATCGCAGCCGTGCTGCTGGGCGTGGCGTTGCCGGCACTCGCAGCGCCGACTAAGGCGCAACTGCTGGCGCAAGGCGACCGGCACATGCAGGGCAAGCGCTACGACCAGGCCCGCGCGGCCTACGAGCGCGCCCTGGAAGCGGGCGCATCGCTGGAGAAGGACTTCTGGCGCGCGCGCAACCTGGGGCTCTGCTACCTGGAGGGCACGCCGCGCGATGCGGCCAAGGCAGCCCAATGGCTGAACGTGGCGCTGGAACTGCGCCCCGGTGCGCCGGATACTCGCTTCCGGCTGGCGGAAGCGCTGGCGGAGAGCGGAAACGGGGACGCCGCCCTGGAACACCTGCGCGCGCTGGCGGAGAAGGAGCCGGGCGAATCCAAATACGTGGTGGCCATGGCCGACGTGCTGCACAAGTCGGACCGGGACGAGGAAGCCATCACCCTGATGCGCGGCTTCCTGGAACGCAATCCCAAGGACAAGAGCGCGCGCCTGCAGTACGCCAGCTTGCTGGGCCTGGCCAAGCGCTATCCGGACTCCAAGGACCAGTACCACGCGGTGCTGCAGTCGGACTCCACGAGCGTGACCGCGCAACTGGGAGTGGCCCGGGTGACGGCGTGGCAGAAGAACTACGACGAATCGATCCGGCTCTATGATCAGATCCTGAGCCAGAGCCCCGGCAACAGCGACGCGCTCATCGGCAAGGGGTATGCGCAGTTGTGGAGCGGGCGCAAAGAAGAGGCGCGGGGCACGTTCCAGCAGGTGCTGGAGCGGCGTCCCAACGACCGGGAGGCGACGGCGGCGCTAAAGTCGATCGCGGATTCAGAGGCGCGGGCGCAAGCCGATGCCGAAGCTGCTGCGGCGCGCGAAGCGGCGAGACAGGAAGCCGCCGCGCGGAGGGTCGCCGAATCCCGGCTGAGCCCGGAAGAGCAGGCCATCCGCGAACACATGTCCGCCGCACGGGCGGCGGGCGCGCAGGGAAGCTACGACGAAGCCATCCAAAACTACCGCCAGGTGCTGGAACGGGATCCGAACCACCAGTCGGCGCGCATCAGCCTGGCGCGAGTGTACTCGTGGTCGAGAAAATACGAAGAGTCCATCGCGCAGTACGAGGAACT
>CAYRII010000244.1:0-4118 GCA_964424245.1 uncultured Terriglobales bacterium
CGGATGGCTTTTGCGGGAATGACCGCCTGGAAGGGGTTCTGCGCTGCCGCGCTCAGCGGCGCCGTGGCGACCGCAAGGCGTCGTCCGTCCGTCGCCGCAACGGTGAGCGTGCGTTCGTCCATGGAGAGCAGCGTCCCATAACCCACGGCCAGAAACATGAACAGCAGGAAGAGCTCCAGCGGCATGGCTCCGATCAGGAATGAGAGCGGAATCAGGAACGTGCCCAGGGCCTCGATCAAACAGCCCATGGCTTCGATGTAGGCGTGAAAGGGCATGCTGAACATGCCCAGCATGCCGAAGCGCGGGTTGAAAATCATGTCGTGATTTTTCATCACCGTCTGCATCAGGCCCAGTTGCCAGCGGCGGCGCTGCCGCGCAAACATGCCCAGCGTGTGCGGCGCCTCCGTCCAGCAGATGGGATCGCTGGTGAACACCATGCGGTACTTCCACCCTTTTTGCCGCAGGTGGCGGTGCAGCGTGGCAATAATGTCGATGTCCTCGGTCACGGTGTCGGTGGAAAAGCCGCCCGCCAGCATTACCGTCTCCCGGTGCAGCATGCAAAACGCTCCGGAGACGATAAACGTGGCCTCCAGGAAGTTCCACGCCGGCCGCCCGAACATGAAGGCGCGGATGTATTCCACCACCTGGCACATTTCCAGCCAGCTCTTGGGCAGCCCGATCTCCACAATGCGCCCATCCTGCATCTTGCAGCCGTTGGCGATACGCACGATGCCGCCGCTCACCACCGTATTCACGCTGGAGTGCATCACCGGGGCCATCAGCCGCAGCAGGGCGTCGCGCTCGATGATCGAGTCCGCGTCCACGGTGCAGAAGTACGGGCTGCGCGCCATGTTGATGCCCACGTTCAACGCATCCGGCTTGCCGCCGTTTTCCTTCGACATCACGATCAGTTCTGGCCGCATGGGGTTGTGATAGAAGGCGTACGGCTGCTTGGCCGGAACCTGCTCGCGGTATATCAGGTCCATGCGCGCCAACTGGAACTTCTCCACCAGGAACTGCACGGTGCGGTCGGTCGAGCCGTCATCCACCACGATGACTTCCTTTTCGGGATAGTTCAGGTCCAGCAGGGCCGTCACCGTATCCACGATCGCGGCTTCCTCGTTGTGCGCCGGAACGATCACGGCCACCGGGGGCGTCACCGGCGAGTCCGCAATGTCCGCATATCCGCGGCTCTTGGCGTATTTCGAGTGCTGCGTCACCGAGTACAGCGAGAACCCCATCAACACCGTGTACCCCAGGTTGGTGAGGATGAAGTACAGCAGGATCACCGTGTTGAGGTAATCCATGATCTGCAATGCTAGGTCTTGCTGCATACGTTACCCTCGGCTCGCGCTGATGGAGGCGCTGCGGCTGATGGCCAGTCGCAGAAGGTCTTTCGCCTTCTGCCCCACCGGGCCCCCATCGGTTTCCGCCAGCGTTTCCAGAATGGACATCAACCGCGGTGTGGGCGCCACCAACAGGGCCTCCATGAGCAGCAGCCGCGCTTCCGGCGGAATGCGCGCCGCCACGGCTGTGGTCAACAGCGAGTTCTTGCCCATGAGCGCCATCTTGCGGCAGACCGCATCGGCCAGCCGTGCCGCTTCCCCGCCCGACGCCAGCGACGTCAGCACCTGGTCCACCAGGCCCGTGCGCTGGATCTCTTCTGCAATCTGCTCGCTCTCGTAGCGATCCGTGGTCGCGGCAAAATAGCGGAACATCTCATTCAGTCCCGCCACCCCGAAGGCTGCCAGCGTCTGCACCGCCGCCTCCCGTACCCGCCACTTCTGGTCCGAAAGACAGCGCAGTACGTCCGGAATCAGGTCGCCGTAATAGCGGTCGGCGCACACCCGCACCGCGTGCAGCCGCACGAATTCATTTTCATCCCGCAGCAGCGCGCGCAGCGCCGCCACTGCCTGGGCGTCGCGGAAGTGCGCCACCAGCGCCGCGCTGCGCGCCCGTACGTCGGGGAACGGGTCGTTCACCGCGTTCTGCAGCAGAAGATCGCACAAGTCCTCGGGAAAGCCGCGCCGCGTCAACTGCGCGCTCTTCGCTTCCCGGTTGCAAATCTCCCGCAAGCTGTCCACCACGAAAAAGCGCATGCGCTGGTTACGATGTTTCAGGAAGGGCGTGAAGTGGTGCGCGTCGGCCAGTTGGTAGGAGCACAGCGCCGCCTTAGTGGCGCGCAGCGAAACGTCGTTGCCTTCGTCCACCGCCTTGCGCAACTCTTCCAGCAGCAAGGGAATGGCTGCTGGATGCCGGTTTCGCCCCATGGCCGCGATGGCCACGCTGCGCACATCAGTGGCCGGATCCTGCAGCGCCTCGGCTACGAAGACCTGCGCGTAGTCCGCCGAGAGCGATCCCAGCCGGTCCACCGCCAGCGCCCGCGGCACGGAAAGCAACTGCATGCAGCGCACCCGTTCCCACGCCCCCCGCCGCACCGCGGTGGTGATGGGCACCTTTTCTTTTCTGCGCGAACGGCTCACCAGGTCAGCCGCCTGCTTCCGCCCGAAGGCTTCACGCGCCCACTCGTCCACGTATCCCAGCGCGAAAAACAACTCGCTCACGCGCTCCTGGGTCTTCAGATACACGCTCAGGTGCATCGCCGAGGAGCCGGATCGCGAGCGAATCCCCGACCCCACTCGCGACGACACGCCCGATTGCACTTTGGGCCCTGCTCCAGACGGGGTTTTCGCGCCTCCCGAGCCCACCGTCGCCGGAGTTCCGGGGCCCGCCAGCAGCAGCTCCTGCACCGCTTCGCGCTCGGCCATCGACTTCGCTCCGCGCAACAGCTCCGCCGCCTGCTCTACCGGCACGTCCTTCCACACCAACTCGGTTACCGCCCGACGGTAGCGCTCCCGGGCCTCGTCCTTGGCGCGGTAATAGCGGTTGCGCGACCAGCGCCGATAGAACACAAACGCCAGAAACAAGACGTTGATCACTATCACCGTGGCCAACAGCCACAGCGTGACCGCTACCAGATCTTCCAATAGGAACACGAGACGGCCTCAGTTCTTTTCCAAAATGTTATGTATGGCGACCTGCGCTCCACTTTTGGGGGACGGGGCCGAACCGGTACGGCAGGAAACTCCCCCAGGAACATCCTTCCGCCACCGCAAGCTACTCAGGGTTCAAGTCCGGAAAATGGCCGCCAGTATAACAAAGTAAACGTCTCAGGGAAGCTTTTGTAGTTCGAAAATCACCAAACTTCGGTAACACCACCAAAGTGCCATTCCCGTTTCGGCAGGCACGCAACCCCTTGCGCAGAAAAGACCGCGGTAACTCCATTCAGCCGCGGGCCTCCGCTCCGCTCCGCTCCCGCACCAGGTTTTCCACGCGTTCCATCACCTGGTCCAGACTCAGTTTTGTGGTGTCCAGGATTACCGCGTCCGCAGCCGGCTGAAGTGGAGATGCCGCCCGCGTGCGGTCCCGCTGGTCGCGCTCCAGCAGCTCCTCCCGCACTTGCGCGGAGCGCGATTCTTCACGCCCCGCCGGATGCTGCCGGTAACGCCGCTCGCCGCGCACCGCCGGGTCCGCATCCAGAAAGATCTTCACCTCAGCTTGGGGAAAAACGTGCGTGCCGATGTCCCGCCCTTCCATCACCACGCCGCCGCCGGCGCCCAGTTCGCGCTGCCTGGCCACCATCCATTCCCGCACCTGGGGATGCACCGAGACGCGCGATGCGGCCTCGCTTACATCCCGCTCCCGGATGCGCTTCGTAACGTTGCTCCCATCGAGCAGCACGCGGTTGCCGTTGACCGCAGGCTCCAGCACGATGCGCGTCCTTTGCGCCAGTTCCGCCAGCGCTGCGCCGTCGTCCACGTCCACGTCAGACTCTACTGCCTTGAGCGCCAGCGCGCGGTACATCGCCCCGGTATCGATGTTCACGTAGCCCAGCTTGCGCGCCAAACGCCACGCCACCGTGCTCTTGCCCGCGCCTGCCGGCCCGTCGATGGCGATCACCAGCTTTTTCGCTGCCGGCCCCGTCATGACCGCGCTTTTTCCGCTTGCTTGGCGCGCATCGCCGCCCACGCCGCCCCGTTTTCGCTCCCCTGCTTCCCGGCGCTCCGCCAGGCGCAGCAGCGTGCGCCCGCCCAGCGGCACATATTCCAGCTCGCGCG
>CAYRII010000245.1:0-4107 GCA_964424245.1 uncultured Terriglobales bacterium
CTTGACGCGCCCGTGGTAGAGATAGCCTCCGCGGTCGAAGACCACGCGGCTGATGCCCTTGGAGCGCGCCAGCTCGGCCAGTTGCTTGCCGATTTCTTTGGCCGAGGCGACGTTGCCCCCGGTCTTGCGCGCACCCTTGCTCTTGCCCTTGCCCTTACCCTCGCCGGACACGGCAAGCGAGCTGGTGGAGACCAGCGTCTGGCCCTGCATGTCGTCCACGAGCTGCACGTAAATGTGGTTCAACGAGCGGTAGACATTCAATCGCGGCCGCTCCGGCGTTCCCATCAGCTTTCTGCGAATGCGCTTGTGGATGCGCCTGCGAACCGCGTTTTTTGAAGGTTGTTCAATCATCTCTTCTTCTTTCCCGTAACTTTTCTCTTTCTGCGCTGCTATTTCGCGCCCGTCTTGCCGACCTTCCTCTTGAGCCGCTCACCGGCATAGCGCACGCCCTTGTTCTTGTACGGATCGGGCGGGCGGAGGGCGCGCATTTCCGCGGCTACCTGTCCCACCTTTTGTCGGTCGATACCGCTGATGGTGAGGCGCGTCTGCTTGGCATCGATGGTGACCTCAACGTTGGCCGGCAGCGGGTACTCGATGGGATGCGAGTAGCCGAGGGTGAAGACGACCGTGTTCTTGCCCTTGAGCTCGGCCCGGTAGCCGATGCCTACAATCTCCAAGTCGCGCGTCCATCCCTTGGTGACCCCGAGGACGGCGTTCTGCACCAGGGCGCGCACCAGCCCGTGCACGGCGGCGCGGGAGTCATTTTCCCGCACTGCCAGAACGTGGCCGTCCTGGTGCTCGATTTTCACGCCGGCGGGCAGGTGGGATTCCACCTTGCCTTTCGGCCCGTGGACCGCAACCACATTGCCCTGCACTTCCACCTTGACTCCGGCAGGTACGGCAATCGGCATTCTCCCAATTCTCGACATATCCACTCTCACCATCCGGCAGCGCGCGGCGCTACCAGATCTCGCAAAGAATCTCGCCGCCGACGCCCTGCTGGCGCGCTCTGCGGCCGGTCATCACGCCCCGCGGCGTGGTCAGGATGTTGATGCCCAATCCGCCGAGCACGCGGGGAATCTCGTTACGCCCCACGTAAACGCGGCACCCGGGCCGGGAGACGCGGGACAAGTTGGAAATAGGCGACTCGTTCTCCGGGCCGTACTTCAGGTAGAGGCGCAATACCTTGCGGCCTTCCTCTTCCACGGCCTTGTAGTTGGAGATGTAGCCCTCTTCCTTGAGGATGCGGGCGATCTCCACCTTGAGGCGGGAGGCCGGAACATCGAGTTTCTGGTGCCGCGCGCCAATCGAATTGCGAATGCGCGTCAGCATGTCTGCTACAGGGTCGGTCAAGCTCATCGTTCACTTCTCCTTACGATCGCTGCCCGTTCGCTTTCCCCTCGGGAAAAGAACCCGCGGCAACGTACTTCCCGTCTTGCCCGCGGCGTTAGGCCGCGGGCGGGTGAATGTTTCCCCTACCAGGACGACTTGGAAACGCCGGGAATTTCTCCGCGCAGCGCGAGGCTGCGAAAGCACAGCCGGCAGATGCCGAACTTGCGCAGGAAGGCTCGCGGCCTCCCGCACAGGTTGCAGCGGTTGTGCTGCCGGGTGGAGAACTTGGGTTTCCGTTTCGCCTTGGCGATATGCGATGTTCTTGCCATCTCTATCCTTCTCGAATCCTTTCTGCTTACTGCCGGAACGGCATGCCTAGGTGCTTGAGCAGGGCGCGCGCCTGAACGTCGCTGCTGGCGGTAGTGACGATGGTGACGTTCATGCCCTTCAGCTTGTCCACCTTGGCGTAGTCAATCTCCGGAAAGATCAATTGCTCGCGCAAACCGAGGGTGAAGTTGCCGCGCCCGTCAAAGGAGCGCGTGGAGACGCCGCGGAAGTCGCGCACGCGGGGCAGCGCAATGTTCAACAGGCGGTCCAAAAACTCGTACATGCGATCGCCGCGCAGGGTGACCATGGCCCCAATGGGCATGCCGGCGCGCACCTTGAAGGCCGCGATGGACTTCCGGGCGCGCGTGATGACCGGCCTTTGGCCGGCAATCTGGCCCAGTTCGTGGACCGCCGGATCCAGCGCCTTGGCGTTCTGCGTGGCTTCGCCCACACCCATGTTGACGACGATCTTGTGCAGACGCGGCACCGCCATGGGGTTCTTGATGGAGAACTCCTTCATCAGCGCCGGCGCTACTTCCTGCTGAAATTTTTCCTTCAGTCTGGCTGCCATTTTTTTCTTTTCCGGCCCACGGTTTCGGCCTGTTCCCCGGTTCGTGGACCCCTGATTGACCTACGTTTTGTCCAGCGTCGTCCCACACTTGCGGCAGACGCGCACTTTGCGTTCGCCGCGCTCTTCGCGGCCCACGCGCACCGGCCCGCAGGTGGGGCAAACCAGCATCACGTTGCTGATGGCGATGCGGCTCTCCTGCTCCGCCACCCCGCCCTTGATGTTCTTCTGGGGGTTGGGGCGGACGTTCTTCTTGACCATGGCAACGTGCTCGACGAGCACCTTGAACTCGTCGGGAAAGACGCGCAGCACGCGGCCTTCCTTGCCTTTGTCGCGGCCGGTGATGACTTTGACCGTATCGTTGCGATGTATATCCACTCGTCTATGCATATCGACCCTGTGTGACCCGGTCGCCTAGAGCACTTCCGGCGCCAGGGAAACGATTTTGAGAAACCTTTTTTCGCGCAATTCGCGGGCCACCGGCCCGAACACGCGCGTACCAACCGGCTCGCCGGCATCGTCAATCAGCACAGCGGCGTTCTGATCGAAGCGGATGTAGGTACCGTCGCGGCGGCGGTGCTCCTTGCGCGTGCGCACGACTACAGCCCTAACGACTTTGCCCTTTTTCACCTGGCCGTCGGGCGAGGCCTCTTTGACGCTGGCCGTGATCACATCTCCCAGGCCGGCGGAACTCCCCGTGCCCCCGCCGAGCGGCAGAATCATCTGCAGCCTGCGGGCACCGGAGTTGTCGGCCACCTCGAGCATGGATCGCATCATGACTGCCATAACCTGTTCTCCGTCCTCGAACACCCGCGCCTAACCAGCCCGGGGCGTCTTGACCTCATCGGCCTGCTCGTCCACGTGCTGCGGCACCAGAGCCGCGCGGCGCACGATCTCCATGAGCCGCCAGCGCTTCAGTTTCGACAACGGCCGGGTCTCCTCGATGCGCACGATGTCGCCCACATGGGCCTGGTTGGTCTCATCGTGCGCGTGAAACTTCTTGGACCGGGAAACCACGCGGCGATAGAGCGGGTGCGCCTTCTGGCGCGTCACTTTCACCACGATGGTCTTCTGCATTTTGGCCGAAACCACTTCACCGACCTTGGTGTTGCGTTTGGTACGCGCCTTCTGGTTGTCCGCTGCTGCCATGGCTTACCTCGTCCCCGTTCCGCCGTCCGTCTCGATTCCCAGTTCGCGCGCACGCGCGATGGTCTTCACGCGGGCCAGGTCGGCGCGCAACCCGCGGATCTTCTTCAGGCTTTCGGTCTGCCCCATCTTCAACTGGAACTTCAGGCGAAAGAGCTGTTCGCTGATTTCCCGCTCCTGGTGCTTGAGCTCCGCCGGGCTCAGATTACGGATCTTTTCCGCGAGGCGGTTTTCGTGACGCACCACCGGGGTGGTGCGGCCCGGCGACCCGGCGCGTTTGGATTTGGTCTTGGTCGTCATGATTCCCTCTCCGCCTAGTGCGCGCCCGCACGGACCACGAGGCGCGTCCGCAGCGGCAGTTTGTGGGAGGCCAGGCGCATGGCCTCCGCGGCCTCCTGCGCAGTGACACCCTCCATTTCAAACAGAATCTTGCCCGGGCGCACCACCGCCACCCAATGGTCCGGCGCTCCTTTTCCTTTTCCCATACGCGTTTCGGCCGGCTTCTTGGTCACCGGCTTATCGGGAAAGAGGCGCAGCCACACCTTGCCGCCACGCTTGATGAAGCGCGTCATGGCCACGCGGCTGGCCTCGATTTGCCGGTCGGTGATCCAGCCCGGCTCCAGCACTTTCAGGCCGTAATCGCCGAAGGCAAGCTCGGAGCCGCGCCAGGCCTTGCCGCGCATGCGGCCGCGCTGCTGCTTGCGGTACTTGACTTTTTTCGGCATCAACATGGT
>CAYRII010000246.1:0-4087 GCA_964424245.1 uncultured Terriglobales bacterium
ATAGGGAAACATGCCGTTGAAGAAGTTGTCGCCCATGTGAATGACGTTGGACTGCGTGAAATAGACCACGGTGTCGCCGTCGGTATGCGCGTGGGGCGCGTGGATGCCGCGAATGTCCTCGCCGTTCAGGTGCACGGTGGCGCGCTCGCTGAAGGTCACTACGGGCAGCGCATGCCTGGGGGCGGAAGTGTTGGGCTGGCCGTCAAAGCTGGTGTCAGCCGCGATTCTCTTGCGCACGTTCTCGTGCGCCACGATGGTGGACGAGAGTCCGAAGACCTTGTTGCCGTGCACGTGATCGCCATGGTAGTGGGTGTTCAGGACAAAGCGCACGGGCTTGTCGGAGATGCCTTTGAGGGCTGCCTGAATCTTGGGCACCAAGGGCTCGAACTGGTCGTCCACCAGCACTGTGCCATCTTCGCCAACGCTGACGCCGATGTTGCCGCCGCCAAAGCCGTTCACCGCCTCCAGCATGTAGACCGAGCCCGCCACCTTGTGGACCTTGATTTCGATGTTGTCGAAATTTCGCTGCGCCAGGGAGAGACTGGTGGCCAGAAACAGGAACACCGCGAGTTTCGAAAGCGTGCGCATGGGTTCTCCTTGCAGTCTGTTTTTGTGTCGTGAGCGGACGCGCGACATTGTAACTGGATTCCAAGGCGACGTGCAGGGCCGCGCCGCGCCCCTTGCTCCCCACATCTAAAAGGCACAAGTCCGTTTTACCGACCAGGCAGACAAATGGACGCGGACCGGGCCGCGAGAGCTTAATGCCCTGGTCGGTGTTGTTCTCGCTAGCTATGAAAAAGTCAGCCACTGCTGAGGATGCCTAATGGCAGCGCAGGCCGCCCTCATTTCTTGGGAGCAGGCTCGGTTGCTGGCGCTGATGGCTCCAGCTTGCCCTCAATGACCCATGGCGGGCCGTTTTCGGCTTGGGATTCGCGCAGGACGATGGCGCTACTGGCAACGTCTGAAGGCAATACCGTTCCCGTGATCCAGTAATGCGTTCCAGTTGAGTTCACGGCATAGTGAATGACTGCGGGGCGGTCGGCACGCAGGACCGGGCCGGTGGCGCCGGGCGTGAGCACGTATTCGTACTGCAATTTCTGGCCCTTGCGCTGGTAACGGCTGTCATCCGTCCCAGAATCGGCCCCCTTGCTGGCTTCACTGAGGTCCTGTTGGGTCAGGGGATAGCTGCCCTGGACCTGGGCCCAAGCCTCGGCTGCGGTTTGCAGGGTGCGCATCCGGCCGAGGACCGAGCTCGCCGCACGCCACGTTGGATTCGTGAGCACGGAGGGGATGGCCACGGCCATGTAGAGGAGAATACCAACTGCCAAGACCCAGTTGACGGCGTTGAACCGCCCCGGACGGAACGCGCCCAGACCGGCAAACAGCAGTGCCAACAGGGCCGGGACCGACAGGAAGCCCGCAACAACAAAATAATCGCTGTGCACCGACCAGATGTTGCCGCGCGCCCGGATGCCCTGGATGAGCTCCGTGCCTCCCCCGATCAACAGCGGAAGGCAAAAGAGTGCTATCAGTGAGAAGAAAACGATGCGCACAATCTTCATGGCGCGGCTCCGTACCGTGGGGTTGGCGGCAGTTGGAACCGCGGCACGATAGCACTAACTGAACCTATTTCACCAGTTCGTACGAAGACGTTACCTCGATGGCTTTGTGAATCGAGCAATACACCGGACATGTTCTACCTCTCTGCTTCCAAGGTCGCTGCGCACAGACTGGGAGCGCGCCACGGCCTTAGTTGTCATACTCAGCGCCGCGGAACAGCGACCACAAACTGTCGTGACCCACACGAAAGAGCTCGTAGCTCTGCGTGGTGGCACCGATGCGGCGGAAGAGCAAATCGCCCACACCGTCGCCCTCGGCGTCCACGGCGTCGAGCAGCTCCAGGCGGGGCATGGAATCCAGGCGATGGCTGTCGGTAACGTAGCCCAGCAGCTTGCGCAGTTCGCCGCCGATCTCGGTCTTGGCGACCACGGTGACAAAGTAGTTTTTGTCCGCTGCGCCGGGCGTGGTTGTCTTGCCACTTGAGGCCGGCGGGGCGGCCGCCTGGCGCGCCGTGAGCACAATTTCTGCCACGTTGTCGTAGTTCATGTCGAAGGCGCGTACGCGGACATCTTCGAGTTCTCCCGCGGGCGGGCGGCGGGGTCCCGGACGCGCTGCCGCATACTTGGCAATTTCCGCCCGGGCCATGGCGCGGAGGTCGTTTGTCAGGCGCTCTTCCTCGTCGCGCGTCCAGAGAAAGGCATAGGGACGGGAGCGCGAAGGCGCGGTATCGGAAACCGCTACCATTCGCTCGGATGCAGCGGGGCCGCGCTCCCCGGTTTGTGCCTCTCCGGCCAGCGGAGTGAAGGGCTCCAGTGCCTTCTGCGCTTTGGGCGGACCGCGGCGCAGGATGGGACGGTTGGGATCTTCCTCCGCAGGCGGCGGCGTCACGGGCCTGGCTGGGGCGGGCGGTGGTGGCGGTGCTTCCGCCGGAGGAGGTCCGGCGGCCGGGGTGCTGCTGCCGGGACGCCTTATTTTGGGAGGAGCGTCTTCGTCGGGCTCGGAGGTGCCACGCACCACGACTTTTTCTTTTGGCGGCGGCGCGGCGCCCGCCGGCTCCCATGCGCCCAGACCGTACCAAAAGCGCGACTGGCGGGCCGTTTGCTCCACGGTGAACAGGCCTGCGGAGACGCCTCCGCGCTCGGCTTCATACACCGTGCCCGGCTCGAGCACGAAGGGCTGCGGCGTGGCCTTGTAGAGGCCGGCGTCGTAAAACTTGTCTTCCACCATGATGGTGACCGGCACCAGGCGGGAGCCCAGGTTCCCCTTGGCGTCGCGGAACAGCTCGACTACAGCGATGGCGCGCAGAGTGCTTTTCGGCGGGCGAAGCTGCGCCGCGGCCGAAAGCGCCAGCGCCGCCGTGACGCCGAGCGCCAGGATGACGCGGCCCATGCCGCTAAGGTATAAAGTCCAGCGCGGCTTTGGCGGCCGCCGGCAGTGAGTTGCAATGAACATAAAAGACAAGGCCCCTGATTTTAGCCTCCCAAACCAGGACGGGAACATGGTTTCGCTCAAGGAATTTCTGGGGCGCAACGTCATCGTCTACTTTTTCCCGCGCGCCGACACCCCGGGTTGAACCGTGGAGGCGTGCGGGTTCCGCGACGCACATAGGAAGCTGGGAAAGCAGGGAGCGGTTGTCCTGGGAATTTCGCCGGACACTCCCGCCGCGCAGAAAAAATTCCAGCAGAAGTTCGAGCTGCCCTTCACGTTGTTGTGCGACACGGACAAAAAAGTGGCGCAGGCGTACGGCGTGCTCCAGGAAAAGAACATGTACGGGAAAAAAGTGATGGGGATTGAGCGCACCACGTTTCTGGTGGGCCCGGACGGCCGCATTGCGCGCATCTTCCCCAAAGTAAAGGCCGAAGGCCATGCGGAAGAGGTGCTGGCAGCGCTGCCCTAACAAAGATTCGCGGCCGGCGGAACCGGCTGCGGCAAGACAAATCCAGTTTCCGGAGATCCTGATGACGCGTTCCACGCTGGTTCGAATTCATGCCCTGGCCCTGGCGGCCATTCTGTTCCTGCTTCCCGCCGCATCCGCGCAACACGAGACCCACAACGCGGCCACCCACACCCTGCACGGCCTGTTCGCCTCCGAGTGGGAGTACACCATGGAGCAGAACCCGGAGTGGGCCTCCTCACTCGGCGACCGCCGCTGGAACGACCGCTGGGAGGACCAGGGCCTGGAGGCGATCGAAAAGCGCCAGCAGCACCAGATCGAGGTCCTGGAGAAGCTGAAGGGGATCGACCGCAGCCAGCTTTCGAAGGACGACCAGCTGAACTACGACCTGTTCCAGCGGGACTACGTGATCGGCGTCAAGATGCACAGCTTCCGCTGGTACCTGGTGCCGCTCAACCAGCGCGGCGGACCGCAGACGGCCAACGAACTGGCAGACTCGCTGCGCTTCCGGACGGTGAAGGACTACGAGGACTGGATCGCGCGCCTGCGCGCCCTCCCCGTTGCGCTGGAGCAAACCACCACGTTGATGCGCGAGGGCATCCGCGCGCGCATTGTGCATCCCAAGGTGATCAT
>CAYRII010000247.1:0-3997 GCA_964424245.1 uncultured Terriglobales bacterium
CATGCGCGTGCCGATGCCGTGCCCCACAAACTCGCGCACCACGCTGAAGCCGTTGCACTCGACCCATTCCTGCACGGCCGCGCCCAGGTCGCCGACGGTGTTGCCCACGCGCGCCGTCTCAATGGCGCGGTAGAGGGCGGCTTCGGTGACCTTGAGCAGCTTGCCGACCTCCGGGCGCACATGGTTGCCCACGGGCACGGTGGTGGCGGCATCTCCAAAGTAGCCGTCCAGCTCCACCCCGCAATCCACCGACAGGATGTCGCCGTCGGAGAGCACCCGGGTGTCCGAAGGAATGCCGTGCACAATCTCCTGGTTCAACGAGGTGCAAAGCACGCAGGGATATTCGCGGTACCCCTTGAATGCCGGGCGTGCACCCAGTTCGCGGATTTTCTCATCCGCAGCGCGCTCCAGAGCCATGGTGGTGACACCCGGCTTTACCATGGCCGTGACCGCGTCCAGAACCTGGCGCACAACGCGCCCGCTGCGCCGCATCTTCTCCAGCTCCGCGGGCGACTTACAAAAGATTGGCATCGCTCAACACCTGCAGGACTTCCGCGGCAACCGCGGCGGATTCCTGATTGCCATTGACCTCGCGCAGGCGTCCCTTGGCGCGATAGTAGTCCACCAGAGGCAGTGTCTGCTTCTCGTAGGCCTTCAGCCGCTCCGAGATCACATCCTCGCGGTCGTCCTTGCGCGTGACCAGCTTCGTGCCGTCCGCGTCACAGGTATCGGCCACTTTGGGAGGCTGGAAATGAACGTTATAGATGCGCCCGCAGGAGGGACAGCTGCGACGGCCCGTAAGCCGTTGCATCAACTGATTATATCCCACGGCCACGCTGACCACAATGGGGGCGCGGCGGCTGGGACGGTCCTGGGCAAAGAAGTCCCCTTCGAAGAGCTTGTCCAACCACTCGGCCTGGCCTACGGTGCGGGGAAACCCGTCGAGGATGAAACCGGAGTCACAGTCCTTGTCGAGGAGGCGCTGGGCCACCATATCGCAGACCAACTGGTCAGGGACAAGTTCGCCGCGCTCCATGATGGCTTTGGCCTGCTTGCCCAGTTCAGTGCCGCGAGAGACGTTATCGCGCAACAGGTCCCCGGTGGAAATCTGGGGCACGGGGTACTGTTCCACGATCACCTTGGCCTGGGTGCCTTTGCCGGCACCGGGGGCACCCAGAAGAATGACCGGGCCCAAGGGCCTGGCATTTGCTGTAACCGACTGTGCGTTCATGCCATACCTCCCAGGGCTACCACGCGCGCCGGCCGCGGATGCGGCCGCTGCGCGGCGTGAAGCCGTCATAGTGACGCATGATGAGGTGCGATTCGATCTGGTTGACCGTGTCCATAGCCACGCCCACCACGATCAGAAGCGAGGTGCCGCCGAAATAAAAGTTCACGCCCAGGCCGTTCGTGATCCAGGTGGGCAACTGCTCGAAGAAAGCGCCCAGAGCGCCGGGCAGGTGGTTGAGCTTGATGCCCGCGATCATCCACTCCGGCAGAATGGAAATGATGATGAGATAGAGGCCACCGACCAGGGTAAGGCGCGTGAGAATGTCGTTGATGTGATCGGCGGTGCGCTTGCCGGGGCGGATGCCAGGGACAAAGCCGCCGTACTTGCGCATGTTGTCTGCAACCTCGTTGGGGTTGAAGACGATGGATACGTAGAAGTAAGCGAAGAAAATAATCCCTGCGGCGTACAGGAAGTTGTACAGGGGCTCGCCCCAGTTGAGCTGGTCGAGAATGGGGGCGAAGAACTTGTTGTCCTTGAGGAAGAAGCCGGCGGTCTGGGGAAACGTAAGGATGGAAGAAGCGAAGATGACGGGCATGACGCCGCCGGCGTTGACACGCAGCGGCAGGTGCGTGGACTGTCCACCCATGACCTTGCGCCCGATGACGCGCTTGGCATACTGCACGGGGATGCGGCGCTCGCTGCGCTCCACAAAGACGATAAACGCCACCACGACCAGCATCAGAACGAGCAGCATGAGCATGGCGGGGAAGGTGAAGGCGCCCCAGGCAGCGGTGCGCACCTTGTCCGCAAGGTCGAGAATGGCGCCGGGCAGGCCGACAACGATGCCGGCAAAGATCAGCAGCGACATGCCATTGCCGATGCCGCGCTCGGTAATCTGCTCGCCCAGCCACATGATGAAGGCGGTGCCGGTGGTGAGCGTAAGCACGGTCATGAGGATGAAGCCGACGCCGGGATTGGTGACATACTCGCCGCCACCGGTGGTGGTGGAGCGCTGCAGAGTAATGGCAATGCCAAACGACTGCATGGCGCCCAGCACGACGGTGAGATATCGCGTCCACTGGGTGATTTTTCGGCGGCCCAGCGCGCCTTCCTTCTGCAACTTTGCCAGGGGCTCATACACCACGGTCAGAAGCTGCAGAATGATGGAGGCGGTGATGTAAGGCATGATGCCCAGCGCGAACACGGTGAGGCGGCTCAATTGGCCGCCGCTGAACAAATCCGCGTAGCCCAGGAAGGTGCCCCGGTTCTGCTCGAAGAACTGCTGCAGGAGGTCAGCGTTGATGCCGGGCGTGGGAATGTGTGCGCCCAGGCGGTATACGGCCAGCAGCGCCAGCGTGAAGAGGATGCGCCGGCGCAGGTCCGGAATGCGGAAAACGTTGGCCAGCTTGTCGAACATTTACGCGATGACCTCTGCCTTGCCGCCGGCCTTGGTGATTTTCTCGACCGCGGACTTGGAGAACTTGTGCGCCTGAACGTGCAGGGCGGCCTTGAGCTCGCCCTCTCCCAGGATTTTCACCGCGATTCCGGGGCGGCGTACGACGCCGGCCTTGCGCAACACCTCGGGCGTAACCGTGGACTTACCCAAAGCCTGCAGCCGGTCCAGGTTCACGATGGCAAACTCGGTGCGGAAGATGTTGGTGAAACCACGCTTGGGCAAACGGCGGTGGAGGGGGTTTTGCCCGCCCTCGAAGCCGCGCATCATGCGCGAGCCGGAGCGCGAGCGCTGGCCCTTGTGCCCGCGAGTGGAGGTCTTGCCCATGCCGGAGCCCATACCGCGGCCCACGCGCTTGCGCTTTTCCGACGCCTTTTTCGGTTTCCGTAGTGTTGAAAGGTTCATGATTGCGATCTCGCTTCCTGCAAAATCTCTCCTGGCGCTAGGCGGCGCCCTCCACGATTACGACCAGGTGGGGGACCTTGTTGACCATGCCGCGGATGGCGGCAGTGTCTTCCCGCTCGATGATCTGATTCAGACGGGTGAAGCCCAGGCCGCGAATGACGGCCTTGTGCTTCTTGGGCGCCTGGATGGCGGAGCGGACCCAGCGCAGGCGCAGCTTGCCCGCCGCAGATGATTTCCGGGATGTTCTGGCAGCCATGGCCTAGATATCCTCCGGGGCCTTGCCGCGCAGGGCGGCTACCACCTTGCGATCGCGCAACATCTTCAGGGCCTGGAATGTGGCTTTGACCACGTTGTGCGGGTTAGCCGAGCCCAGGGACTTGGTCAGCACGTTCTGCACGCCCGCCGAGGTCATGACCGCGCGCACCGCGCCGCCGGCGATGACTCCGGTACCTTCGGGAGCGGGCTTCAGCAGCACGCGTCCGGAGCCGAAACGGCCCAGCACGACGTGCGGGATGGTGTTCTCCTTCAGGTTCACGCGCACCAGATTTTTCTTGGCCGCTTCGATTGCCTTGCGGATGGCCTGGGGCACTTCCTTGGCCTTGCCGGAGCCGTAGCCCACGACGGCGGCTGAGGGATCACCCACCACAACCAAAGCGGCGAAGGAGAGGTTCTTGCCTCCCTTGACCACCTTGGTCACGCGGTTGATGGAGACCACCTGGTCCTTCAACTGGTAGTGCGTGGCGTCGAGTCTTTTCTTGAGCACTGGCATCGTATTTGATTTCCAATCCCGTTCTTTGCGTTTTGAGCCGCGCCCAACAGGCCGCGGCCGGTTCTCAAACTAAAACTCCAGTCCGCCTGCGCGGGCAGCGTCGGCCAGAGCCTTGACGCGCCCGTGGTAGAGATAGCCT
>CAYRII010000248.1:0-3994 GCA_964424245.1 uncultured Terriglobales bacterium
CGGACCCCTCCCTGCGCCACAACACTTGTCTTGTAGATCCTGTCGGTGGCAGTGTGAGTTTCTACGGCACAAGCGTGAAGCTCATTCCGGTCTAGCCCAGAGCTGCTGGGTTTGAAACTACCGATTGTGGTAAGGTGCCCGCTTCTGACTTCCCGCCAGAGAGGAAAAGAGATGAGAACCAGACTGCCTAAGAATATCGAGACATTCCAGAAAAGATACCGCGACGTGTGGAAGGCCTTCGCGCAACTGGCAGACTGCTGCCACGAGGCGGGACCGCTGGACGAGAAGACCCGGCGGCTGGTCAAGGTAGCTCTGGCAATTGGCGCCGGGCTGGAGGGCGCAAGTCACTCCGCGGTGCGCAACGCTCTGGCTGCGGGCGTCAAACCAGATGAGATCAGGCACGTGGCGCTGCTGGGGATCACGACACTCGGGTTTCCTGCAAGCACGCGCGCCCTGAGCTGGATCAGTGACCAGCCCGGGCGAGGCAGGGGTGCGTAGGAGGCAACCCGGCGCTGCCTGTGGGTGCCCGCCAGGCCGAGCCAAAAGCTTGTTCGCCTACTGAAGAGTTTCATACAAGACCTCCACAGCAAGACAACAGATGTGAACCCTGTAAGACAGGGGACAACGGTGCCGAGTTGGGTTTAGGGGCCTTGTATGTCTTGCCATGCCAGCCTCGAAACTCGACCCGGTTGTCTGGAATCACGTCGTTCCTCATGGAATCGCAGGACATTGATACATCCTTAGTCTTTCGCATGCAACGGCACCCGTCTGTGACGGTGGTCACACCCTTCCCCAGGCCCTGCCGATTCCAAGTTGGGAAAGGAAACCACAGATACATCTTAGGAGCAGGCGGGTCGCGTGCCGGCGGCGTGCCAGCACTGGCGCACCAGTTCCCGCACCCGCCCTGAGGGACGCTTGGCCACCACGGCGCAGGCGCCCAGCGCGGCGTATTGCTGCTCTTCATCCGGAGTGCAAGGTCCGTTTTGGGTGACGATGACGCGGACAGGACGCTGCATGGCCTGGATTTCCTTCAGAACTCCGGCGGCGTCCATGTCCGAGAGGAAATCGTCGAGAAGAACCACATCGAAGGATTCCTGCTCGAGGGCCTGCAAGGCCTCTTTCGCGCTCCAGCAGGTGGAGGTTGCGAAGCCTTCGCCCTCCAGCACGCGCTCCAGGTCCTGCAGCAGATGCTCGTCGTTATCCACGATCAGGACCCTGGGAAGTTCGCGGGAACTCACAGTGTTCTCCTCAGACGGCTTTGCGCTCGGCGATGTTCCCGGCACGCTCTTTCTCCAGCCGCTGAATGGCGGCGCGTAGCCAGCCCGCCAGCGCTTCTTCCAGCTTCATCTGATTGTCGCGACCCTCGAGGTCGGCGACGGTCTCTCCTTTTTCGGTCAGCGGGATGAAGTGGCACGGGACGTCTTCGTGCTGGCACTTTTCCGGTACAAAACCCATGAGCAGGCACTCCTCGCAAGGCCGGGAGCGCGCAGGGTCGCCGAAGTTGATGCAGGCGATGGAATCCTGAAAGATGCGGGTGGGTGTATGCGGATCGTGCACGGAGCGCCCATAGCCTCCGTCCTCGAGGAATTTGAGCTCGAACTTGAGCAGCTCCAGCAGATCGCGGTCGTCACGATGCAACGAGACTTCGCGGTGCGGAAGCACTTCTTTTCCCGCCGGCGAGCCGGCAGGCTCAGGCGCCTCGTTCGTATGGCGCATGCGAACCACGACCTCACCATCTTTGCGCTCAAACTCCAGCTTGATGGTGGCAGCACAGTGCCCGCACAGCCAGAAATACTCCAGGTGCCGGGGATGTTGGGTACCTTCTTGCCCGGTTGCCCGGGAAGCTGATTCCGAATAGAGCTGGAACAACTTACCCTCGCGCAGATAGCGAAACGGGGTGGAGCAGGCCGGATTGGCACACTTGGAAACCATAGGGACCTCCACGCCCAGAAGATTTCTGAGTTTCAGCTTAGGGGCAGGAGGCAAGGCTTGCAGTGACCGCCATCACGGGGTGGCGTGACCGCAGACACAAGAGCGCAATAAGGCGCTGGCGGCGGAAGGGGCGTAGAACTAGTTTCAAAAATAGCTTTCGGAGGGGCACGGCTTCAGCCGTGCCGTTCCAGCGCCGCATAAACACTGGGCTTTAGCCCCTGAGGGATGGAACTTACGCGGTCGCAAGGCATTTTTGAAACCAGCTCTAGGAGTTCATCAGATGCAGCAGAGCGTCGCGATCGAGAATCTCGAGGTGAGCACCTTCGTGGCGGATGATGCGCTGGCGGCGAAGCCCTCCGAGCAGGCGGGTGACGGCTTCGCGGGAAGCGCCGATGCGCTGCGCGATCTCCTCGTGCGTGACGCGAATCGGGACACGGCCCTTGCCGGAGGAAGAGCCACCATGCGTGGCCACCCATTCCAGCAGGAAGCGGGCCAGCTTTTCCGCTGTGGAGTGGGAGAGACCCAGCGCGCGGATGGAATGACAGGCGACATCATATTTGCCGCTGAGTTGTTCCGCAGCGCGAAAGCAAGCCTCGGTGTGTTCCTGCAGAAAGCGGAGCAGGTCGCCGCGTTCGATGTACTTCACCTCGACGGGTTCCATGGCTTCGGCCGTGAAATGATAGTCGCGCTCAGCCAGGGTGGCGCTGATGCCCAGCAGATCGCCGGGGCCGGCGACGCGCAGGGTAAGCAGTTTGCCGCCCGGCGAACTCATGGACATTTTGACCTGTCCCCGGCACAGCAGGTGAACTCCCTTGGGCTCCTCTCCTTCGGCAAAGAGAATCGCGCCTGCAGGGTAGCGGGATGGGACGGCGATTTTTTCGAAGGAGCGGAGAACTTCGTCGGGCAGGTGGCAGAAAAAACGGTCGGTGCGCAGCCTGCAAGAAAGGCAGCGCGTCACCGTTCTCACCTGGCTTGCGGATGGCATGAACCCTTTCCAAACCCCGCTACCATTCTACCTGTCCGGAGTCATGAGTCCGATGGTTCTCCCAGCTCCCGGCGCCGCGTTCGCCCCATCCCCGAGGAGTTACCGGCGCCAGGTGAATTCCACATACGAATACCGCGCATTGGCTCCTTGGGGATAGATGCCCGCAATCACGCTGCGGCCCAGCGCGCCAGCGAGATAAAACGAGAGGGAGGCCTGGGACGAGATGCGGACGTCGGCGTTGAAGTCGAGCACGGTTGCCAGGCTGCGCTGCCCGCCCGACGGCCTGCCAGCGTATCCAAAGCTGTTCTGTTGAAAGGCGCCGCCGCCCAGATACCACAGGTCGTTGCCATTGGACAGCCGGAGACCATGAAGGTCGCTGCGCAGGGTCAGGCGCGAGTGCGGCCGGAGAATCAGTTCGGCAAACAGGTCTTCGTTGTTCATCAGGTTGTAGAAGGGAAAGCTGGCATAGATGCGCGGCGTGGGAAGCACCTGGAAGAACGTGTTGTGGTCGACGTCGTTGGGGTCGCCGTCACCGGAGGAGCGAAAGTAGCCCAGGCGAATCCAGGGCTTCAGCTTGTTCCACGGCGGCTGATAGCCGGCTTCAGCGGCGATGGCGCCGGCACTGTGGTCCTGGACGCCCCAGCGTCCGGCCTGCCAGGCACCCCAAAGCAGAACGTCCGCCTTGCCTGAACCCGCGCTGAATACATCCACGAAATGCGCCCCGAAGGTGGTGATGCGAATGTTGCGGGTGTCGGCGGCGCGCACCGCAGCCGGCCGGTTGTCTGTCTTGAGCGTGCGGCGACCGTCGTGGTAGTGCAGCGCGAAGAGCCTCCACTCTCCGGTTTTCTTTTCGTGAACGGCGCGGGAGTACGCACCATAGGCGACGTCGGTGTCCAGTTCGCCGTTGCCGTCGGTCTGGAAGACACCCTCGGTAACGCGGCCGGCCATGACGGTGAAATTGGCCGAAGGTGTGGAACGGACAAAGTGCAGCCCGTCAAAACTGCGGCCCACGTGAGTGAATCCAAAGTTGCCAATCAGGCGATGGGCGATGCGGGAGCGCTTGAGCATAGCCAGGGA
>CAYRII010000249.1:0-3973 GCA_964424245.1 uncultured Terriglobales bacterium
CCAGCGCAAAACCGAACACGGAACTCGAGCCCACCGGCGTCGAACCAGAGCCCGGAGTCCGCCCGCCCGGGGAAGGGGTGGGCGTGGGCGTGGCCACACCTGCAGCGGAAACCGATCGCGGAGGAACCGATGCCGCCGACGGCGCCGTCGATGGCGGCGGGGAGGGCGCTCCCGGCGCCGATGGGGAACTTGCCCCGCCCATCGTCTCGCCCTGGTAATAGGCAATCAGGTCTGTCCCGCACTGCGAGCAGAGCTTCGCATCGTCAGGAACGTTGAAGCGGCATTGGGGACAGATCATAGGGCCCGCCAGCGGCTAATTCGCATCGTCACGAATGAAGCCGATTATCCGGCAGTTGGCAATCGTCTGCAACCGAATAGTTCGCGCGCCGGTTCATCCTCGCACACGCGAATCGCAGGCGGCGCGCACCCGCAACAAGGAACTATCCACGCCCCGCAAGTTTGTGTATCCTTGCGGCACTGGCGCGGGCGCTCCGCTCCAGAATTCCCCGTGGGGTGGAGAACCGAAATGCAGAACCGAATCGTGTGGCTAAAGGTTGTCGCGCTAGCTGTATTGGCGTTCTTAGTGTCTGGCGGTGCCACTGTGGCTCCCGCCGACAAGCCGGACTTCAGCGGTGAGTGGAAGCTCAATCTGGAGAAAAGCGACTTCGGCCCGCTGCAGAGCCCCAAGAGCCGCGTGGACAAAATCAGCCACAAAGACCCGGAACTGAAAATCAACCGCACTCAGGTTTCGCCGATGGACCAGACGAACACTTCCGAGTGGGTGTGCACAACCGACGATAAAGAATGCAGCAACGACATCCCCGGCGGCATCACGCTGAAGAGCACAGCCAAATGGGACGGCGAGACCCTGGTGGTGGTGTCCAAGGGCACCCTTCCGCAGCAGGGTGATCTCACCATCACCGACAAGTGGAGCCTCTCGAAGGACGGCAAGACGATCACCATCGCGCGCCTGTTTTCGGCCACGATGGGCGAAGCCGAGCAGACCCTGATCCTCGATAAGCAGTAGGCGACGCGAGTTCGCTGGCGCGGCAGTTACCCGCTTTTCCATTTTCGCTTTCGATTTTCGAAAACGTGGTGAGCCGCGGAGGACTCGAACCTCCAACCCGCTGATTAAGAGTCAGCTGCTCTACCGATTGAGCTAGCGGCCCACGCTACCCACCATTCTAGCCTGCCGTGCGGGATTTGACGAGTAGCGGACGACCCTCGGGGCGCGAAAAACGGGGCAGCCGCGGCACTCGTCTGAGGCATAATCATCAAGCCCTGCCTGCGAGTGCGTCCCAGACGATAGTGCGGCGAACTCGGAACAAACCGGAAATGATTCGACCCCGCGCGACTCCAATGCGGCTCTGGTCGTTCACCTTCGCGGTGGTGGTGTGTCTGCTCCCCGGCGTGGAAGCCGCCGGCCTACCGCAGCGATTCGTTGTAGTGGTGCGCGACGAAAACCAGGTGCCCGTGGCAGGCGCTCGTGTCGCGCTGCTGCGAAGCACAGGTGAGCTGACGGCGCGGGGTGAAACCGATTCGGTCGGGCGCCGCGAGCTCGCCGTGCTCTCCTCCGGCCGCTATCGCCTCCGTGTGGAGAAGCCCGGTTTCTACGTCGTGACCGAAGAGGTCGAGGTGCGTGAGGGAAGTCAGGCGGAAGTCACGCTGAACCGCGTGCAGGAATTCCGCGAGGTGGTGGAAGTCGTGGCGCCTGCCGAAAGCATCGAGCCGGCGGAGACTGCAGCCCGCGAGCAGCTCCCCGCTGCGGCCATTTTCAATGTCCCCTATGCCACCACACGCGACATCCGCAACGCGCTGCCGCTGCTGCCCGGTGTTTTGCCGGCTCCGGGCGGACAGGCTTCGATTGCCGGCGGCGCGCCGGAGTCGAATCAGATTCAACTCGACGGCTTCAACATCACTCATCCGGCGTTCGGCCTGTTCACGCTTCGCGTGAGCACGGACGCGGTGCGGTCGCTCGAAGTACACGCCGGGCGCGCCTCGGCCGAAGAGGGAAAAGCTGGCGGCGGCATTGTGGCGATGTCCACGGGGATGGGCGACGACCGCTTCCGCTTCGCCGCTACCGACTTCATCCCTTCAGTGCAGAATCGCAAGGGGCTGAATCTCAACAACTGGACGCCGCGCACAACCTTCTCCGGCCCGCTCCGCCGCGGCCAGGCCTGGTTCTACAACGCCTTCGACGGCGAATACGGAATCGACATTGTCGAGGAACTGCCGGAGGGCGCTGACCGCAGCACCGCCTGGCGCATCGGCAATCTGGCCAAGGTGCAAATCAACCTTCAGCCGGGCCACGCGCTGACGGCGAGTTTTCTGCTCAATCGTTCGCATGTCTCCCACGCCGGGCTTACCCCGTTCAATCCGCAGGAGATCACACTGCGGGCTGACGGGTGGGCCTGGTGGGCGGCCATGCGCGAGCAATCGTATTTCGCCGGCGGGACGCTGCTCGAGCTGGGCTGGGCCGTGAGCGAGTACGACGAAGACGCTCGGCCGCAGGGCGAGTTGCCTCATCTGGTGCGGCCGGGATCGACGGCGGGCAATTTCTTCCGCACTTCGCGTTCGCGCGCGCAGCGGCAGGAGTGGCAGGCCAGCGTCGCCGTGCCGCCGATGAAGTGGCGTGGCGAGCACCAGATGAAACTGGGCACCAGCTTCGAGCGTGCCCGCCACCGGCGCGGAGAGACGCGCCGGCCCGTGGTTTTCCTCCGCGCGGACGACACGCTGCTTCGCGAGATTCGCTTTGCAGGTGCGCAGCCGGCCGGGGAGGTCTTCCGTTTGCCGGTGGCGTTCGTCCAGGATCGCTGGTCGCCGCGAGAACGGCTGGTCGTCGAACTGGGGCTGCGTTTTGAGGGCGTGCCGGTGGGCGGACCCGTTTTCGTGCTTCCGCGTTTCGCCGCGAGTTATTTTTTCGATCGGCCGCGGGAGACGAAGCTCGTCGCCGGCGTGGGACTCTACTCCGCTCCGCCCACCGCCGAGCTGCTCACGCGGCCGGACGCCGGGCTGCGCTTCGACCAGTTTTTCGCCGCAGACGGAGTGACGCCGGCCGGCGCACCCATGGTGACCTTTTTCCGTGCTGCGCCAGAGAATTTGAAGGCGCCGAGGATGTGGCAGTGGAGCGCCGGCATACATCACCGGCTGCCCGGAAATTTCATTTTGCGGCTGGAATATCTGGGCAGGCGCGGGCGCGAAGGCCTGGTCTATGTGCCGCAACCCGGCGGCGCGCACGAGTTGCGCAACGCCCGCCGCGACCGATACGACGCTTTCCACCTGGCCGTGCAGAGAAGCTTCCGCGGCGGCTATCAGTTTTTCTCCTCGTATACCCGCTCGCGGGCGCGCTCGAACGCCATCCTGGACTACAGCCCTGACCTGATGCTGTTCTCGCCGCAGACGGGCGGCCGGCAACCCTGGGATGTACCCAACCGCCTGCTCGTGTGGGGCTGGCTGCCGCTCATTTGGCGGATCGACCTCGGCTACTCGCTCGACTGGCGCACTGGCTATCCCTTTCACGTCGTAAACAATCAGCGGCAGAGTGTCGAGCCGCCACATTCGCGCCGACTGCCGGACTACTTCTCCCTGAATGCGCATCTCGAGCGCCGCTTCCGCATTGCCGGGGGCCTCTGGGCGCTGCGCGGCGGTTTCGACAATCTCACCGGCCGGCGCAATCCCACCTCGGTGGACAACAACGCGGACTCGCCCACCTTTCTCACCTTCGGCGGACGCCAGAGCCGCGCCCTCATCGGCCGCGTCCGCTTCCTCGGCCGCAAGTAACCGCATCTCGCAAGACCGAGAGTTTGCGCAACTATTTCGTCTCTCGCAGATGACCGTACGACGCCAAATTACTGACGGAGCAGGGAGGCGATTTCCTGGGCCACCTGACGGGCGCGGGGCAAATCATCCGGGGCGAAGGAAATGGCGGCGACGCGCGGGTGGCCGCCGCCGCCGTACCTCTCGCACATCGAGG
>CAYRII010000250.1:0-3958 GCA_964424245.1 uncultured Terriglobales bacterium
CTTTGTGGACCTGGTGTGGATGTTCATCTTCCCCCTGGTCTATCTGATGTCCACCAAGATCACGTAGCACGAAAGAGGCGCGAGAACTCATGCACGACACAACGGCTCATCACGAACATGGAAACGCGCAATACTACTGGGTTTGGGGCGCGCTGCTGGTGCTGACCGGGATCGAGGTTTTCCTGGCGTACGAACAACTGTTCACGCCCTTCAAGATGCTGATGATCCTGATGGCGCTTTCTGTCGTGAAGGCGGCCCTGATCATCGGCTACTTCATGCATTTGAAATCCGAGACCGCGCGCATGCAGATGGCGTTGATGGTTTCCCTGGTGGTGTGCCTGAGCCTGATGTCAGTCTTTTTTCCGGACGCCTTTCGCATTCTGCAGCTGGGAGTGAAATGAGAATCCGCTTCGCCCTGCTCGTCCTGGCCATCGCCCTGCTGGCTCCTGCGGCTCAAGGCCAAGGCTGCTCCATGTGCGCTACTTCGGCTGAGGCTGCGGAACAACAGGGCCGGAGCGCCCTGCGCCGTGGCGTGGTGGTGCTCTTGGTTCCTCCCGTGGGTATCATGGCCCTCCTGTTGGGCGCTGCCTTTCGCTATCGCAGCGACCGGGACGAAAACTCGTAATCTTGCCCGCCCTTCTCCCCTTGTTTCTGCCACCAGCACTTTCGGCCTGTCTATAATAGAGGGTTCTGCAGAGCGCGCTGGAGACGCCTGAGAGGGCTTGCTTTTGACTCTCAGCCAGTGCCTGCGTCCTCTGCGGTCCCTTTCCGAATGGCAACCGAAAGCATCCTAATCCGCGGTGCCCGGGTCCATAACCTGAAGAACGTTGATTGCGAGATCCCCCACAACACCCTGACCGTTGTGACCGGGGTGTCCGGCTCCGGCAAGTCCTCGCTGGCTTTTGACACTGTGTACGCCGAAGGTCAGCGGCGATATGTGGAGTCGCTCTCGGCCTACGCCCGGCAATTCCTGGAGCGCATTGAAAAGCCCGATGTGGATCTGATTGACGGCATTGCTCCGGCGATTGCCATCCGGCAGAAGAACACCACACGAAACCCGCGCTCCACGGTGGCCACGGCCACGGAAATCTACGACTATCTCCGCCTGCTTTTTGCGCGCATCGGGCACACCTTTTGCATCCAGTGCGGGAAAGAAGTCAAACGCGATTCTGTGGACGAGGTCGCCGCCGCCATCCTGGCGCTGGATGAGGGCACGCGTATGAATGTGCTCTTTCCCCTGCATCCGGCCCTGCCGATTGTCTCGCCCGCCGAAACCCCGAAGGCAAAGCGCCGTCCGAGGGACAAGACGCACAAGCCTGCCCGGCCAGAGGGGTTCACTCCCGCCGAGGGCCTCCGGCCTCGCCTGGAAGAACTTCGAAACCGGGGCTTTCTCCGGCTGTATCAGGATGGCCGGGTTTTTGACCTGGCCACGCCGGAATCCCTGCTGGATGTGGACTTCTCCTCGCCGGTGTTTCTATTAGCGGACAGGACGACGGTTGCTCCGGATTCACGGGCGCGCCTGGTGGATGCGATAGAGACCTGCTATCGCGAGTCCGGCGAAGTGATCTTCGAAACCGCGCCACAAGGGGAAGGTTCGCCCCACTCCTTGCGCTATTCCCAGCGCTTTGAGTGCAAACGGTGCCAGCGCCGTTGCGAAGATCCGGAGCCGCGCCTGTTTTCCTTCAACAACCCGTATGGCGCTTGCCCGCGCTGTCACGGATTCGGCAACACCATCGACTTTGACCTGGACCTGGTGATCCCCGACAAGAGCAAGCCCCTCGGCAGCGGCACCATCGATCCCTGGACCAAGCCCAAGTACCGCTCCTACTTCCAGGAACTGAAACGCTTTGCGCGCGCCCGCAACATTCCGCTTGACGTGCCCTGGGAGGAACTGCCGCAAGACGACCGCCAGTTGGTGCTGGACGGACAGGGGAGCTTTCCCGGCGTCCGCGGTTTTTTTGCCTACCTGGAACGAAAAAAATACAAGCTGCACGTGAGGGTGTTTCTCAGCCGCTATCGCGGTTATGCAGTGTGCTCGGACTGCCGAGGCATGCGTCTGCGAGCGGAAGCACGCCAGGTGCTCATCGCCGGCAAGAACATTTGCGAAGTCTGCAGCCTGACGGTAGCCGAAGCCGCGAGTTTCTTCACTCACCTCCAACTCTCGATCCAGGACCTGGCTACGGTCGAAAAAGTGCTGGAAGAGATCCGGGAACGCCTGACGTACCTGAACGAAGTGGGATTGGAGTACCTCACCCTGGATCGACTTTCGTTTTCACTGTCCGGAGGGGAAGCGCAACGCATCCAACTGGCCACCTCGCTGGGTTCAAGGCTGGTGGGGTCGCTGTATGTGCTCGACGAGCCCTCCATCGGCCTGCACAGCCGGGACACCTCGCGGCTCATCCACATCCTGCACGGCCTTCGCGATCTGGGAAACACGATTCTGGTGGTGGAACACGACGCCGAGATCATGAAGCATTCCGACCACATCCTGGATCTGGGGCCGGGAGCGGGCGAACAGGGCGGAAGGATCGTGGCGGCCGGGACCTTTGAGAAGATCCAAAAGCTTCCTGCCTCGCTGACCGGGAAGTATCTCTCCGGGGAGCTGCGCCTGCCCCTGCCCAAGTCCAGGCGCAAATCAGGTTCCCAGCAAATCAGGATTCATGGAGCCCGCGCCCACAACCTTAAGAACATCAACGTAGCCATCCCGTTGGGAATGCTGGTGTGCGTCACCGGAGTTTCGGGCTCGGGCAAGTCCACCCTGGTGCACGATGTTCTCTACCAGGCGCTGGCGGCCGCCAAGGGGCAAAGCAGCGGTCCCGGGCCGGCGCAGCAAAACTTTGTCCGGCTGGAAGGCGCTCAGCACGTACGGGAAGTTGTGCTGGTTGACCAGTCTCCCATTGGGCGGACGCCGCGCTCCAACCCGGTGACCTATCTGAAGGCATTTGATGGAATCCGGGAACTGTTTGCTTCCCTGCCCGAGGCCCGCAAGAGCCGCTTTGCCGCCGGGCATTTTTCTTTCAATATCCCCGGAGGACGATGTGATACCTGCCAGGGAGATGGCACGGTGACCGTGGAGATGCAGTTTCTGGCAGATGTGGAGCTGATCTGCGAGGACTGCAAAGGTGCGCGCTACAAGCCTGAGGTACTGGAGATAAAGTATCGCGGCAAGAATATTCACCAGGTTCTGGGGCTCACGGTCCGCGAAGCCATGCAGTTTTTTTTCTCTGCACCCCGGATCGTGGAGCGGCTGAGCGTCCTCGAAGAAGTGGGGCTGGGGTATCTCCGACTGGGGCAGTCCGCTACTACACTCTCCGGCGGCGAGGCACAGCGCTTAAAGCTGGCCGCCCACCTGCATCCGCGCTGGTTGCGGGAGGGAGCGCGCTCGCCCGACGCCCGATCAACAGCAGGCACCCGGCTTATACCGTACGTGCTATATATTTTCGATGAGCCAACCACGGGCCTGCATTTCGACGATATCAGCAAGCTGATGGCGGCGTTCCGCCGGCTGATTGACGGCGGCGGCTCCATCCTGGTGATTGAGCATAACCTGGATGTGATCAAGATGGCGGATTGGATTATTGACCTGGGCCCGGAAGGCGGAGAGAGAGGCGGCCAGGTAGTGGGCGAGGGCACGCCGGAAGCGATCGCGAAAATTTCGGGCTCCTACACCGGCAAGTGGCTGGGGCGCATCCTAAAGAACCATGGCAGTTTGCGGAGAAATGGGCGCGACTAGGACAATCTTCTTCGGCGTCTTTCTGGCGTTGCTGGCGTTGCCTGGCACGGAGGCAGTTGGGCAAGGCACGCCGCCGCAGAAGCAGCGGCCCAAGGTGCGCAAGCATCGCGTGCCTGTCGAAGAAGTCGTTTCTCCAGCCGTTCTGCAGGCCGAAGCGGCCATGGAGAAACAGGATTTCACCACCGCCGAGCGCCTGCTCCTGGAAGCCGTGCAAGCGAACGCGAA
>CAYRII010000251.1:0-3952 GCA_964424245.1 uncultured Terriglobales bacterium
CGCTGCTGCTTGCGGTACTTGACTTTTTTCGGCATCAACATGGTCGCGTCTCCCTAGAATCCGCCGCCGGTGGTCTGCGGCTGGCGCTTCTTCTGTCCCAGGATCTCCCCTTTGTAGATCCAGCACTTCACCCCGATGACTCCGTAGGTGGTTTTGGCCTCGGAAAATCCGTAATCAATGTCGGCGCGCAGCGTGTGCAGCGGCAGCCGGCCCTGCAGGTACCACTCCGAGCGCGCGATCTCGTTGCCGTTCAAACGCCCGCCCACGCGCACCTTGATGCCCTTGCAGCCGAAGCGCAGCGCCGAGTCCACGGCTTTGCGCATAGCGCGCCGAAATCCGACCCGCTTCTCCAATTGCAGAGCGATGGATTCGGAAACCAGTTGCGCGTCGAGCTCCGGCTTATGCACCTCCTGGATATCGATGAAGATGTCGCGGGCGGTGCGCTTCTGCAGCTCCTGCTTCAGCTTGTCAATCTCCGCGCCCTTGCGGCCGATGATGATGCCCGGGCGCGCGGTGCGAATGAGGATGCGCAGCTTGTTGCCAGGACGCTCGACCTCGATGGAACTGACGCCCGCCGACTTGAGCTTTTCCTTCAACTCCGCGCGCAGTTGGACGTCTTCCAAAAGAAGCTTGTCGTAGTCGCGCTCCACAAACCAGCGTGACTTCCACGGCTTGTTGTAGCCGAGCCGAAATCCGTATGGATGGACCTTCTGTCCCATAATTCCTCTCGCTTCGAGTGCTCTCTTGTCCTACTTCTTGGCCTTGGCCTTGCGGCCGGCTGTCTTTTTCACAGCCTTGGCCGCCGGTTTCGCTTCCGCTTCTTCGCCGACCGTGGTGGCAACCTCCGCGCGGCTCCCGCGTCCGCGCTCGGCCAGTGCAATCTCGATGTGCGCCATGCGACGCTGGTAGCGGAACGCCCGCCCCATGGGAGCCGGGCGAATGCGCTTCATACGCGGCCCTTCGTTGGCCACCGCGCGCTTCACGTAGAGCCGGTCCACGTCCACCTCCAGGCCCTTCTCCTGGCTGAGGAAGTCGGCGTTCTTGATGGCCGATTGCAGCACCTTCTGGACGTCGGGCGCGCAGCCCTTCTTGGTGAAGGTCAAGGTGTTCAGCGCATCCTCCACCTGGCGGCCCTTGATCAGGTCCAGCACCAGGCGCACTTTTTGCGGCGAAACGCGCAGGTAACGGGCTTCCGCTCGGAATTCCATGTTCGTGCTCTCTCCTTACGCCTTGGGCGCCGGTGCCGCCGGAGCCGCCGGTGCCGTCGAGGGCACGATGGCCCCCGGACCGCCGGGCACGCCCGCCGGACGCGCCGCCACTTCCGTGGCCGCCCGCATGGAGTGGCCCTTGAAGATGCGGGTGTGGCTGAATTCGCCGAGCTTGTGTCCCACCATGTTCTCGGTGATGTACACGTCACTAAAAAAAAAACCGTTGTGCACCGCGATGGTGTGCCCGACCATTTCGGGCACCACGGTGGAGCGGCGGGACCAGGTGCGCAGCACCTTCTTCTCGTTGCGCCGGTTCAGGATCTCGATGCGCGTCCGCAGCGCGTGCTCGACGTACGGTCCTTTTTTCGTGGAACGTGGCATAGGCTATCTCTTCGTCCTGCGGCCGACGATGAACTTGTTGGTCCGCTTGTTATTGCGCGTTTTGTAGCCACGCGTAGGCTGTCCCCAGGGCGTGACCGGGTGGCCTCCGCCGGAGGTCTTGCCCTCTCCTCCGCCGTGCGGGTGGTCCACCGGGTTCATGACTACGCCGCGGTTGGTGGGCCGAATGCCCATCCAGCGCTTGCGGCCGGCCTTGCCGATGGAGATGTTCTCATGGTCGAGATTGCCCACCTGGCCGATGGTGGCCATGCAGTCCACCAGGACCTTGCGGGTTTCTCCCGAGGGCAACTTGACCAGGGCGTACTCGCCCTCCTTGGCCACAAGCTGTGCCGCGCCGCCCGCCGAACGCACCATCTGTCCACCCTTGCCGGGCTTCAGCTCCACGTTATGAACGGTGGTGCCGGGCGGGATATGGCGCAGGGGCAGGGCGTTGCCCACCAGAATGTCGGCTTCAGGCCCGCTGACCACCTTGCGTCCCACTTCGAGGCCAACCGGCTGCAGGATGTAGCGCTTTTCTCCATCCGCGTAGTTCAACAGCGCGATGCGCGCCGAGCGATTGGGGTCGTACTCGATGGACGCCACCGTGGCCGGAATGCCGATCTTGTCGCGCTTGAAGTCGAGGATGCGAATCTTGCGCTTGTGCCCGCCCCCGCGGTGCCACACGGTGATGTCGCCCGCATTGCGGCGGCCGCCCGTCCGCTTGCGGATCTGGGTAAGCGGCTTGTAGGGGCGATCCTTGGTCAGGTCGTCCGTGACCACCGTGGACTGAAAGCGCCGCGTTGAGGTCACCGGTCTGTACGTTTTGATTGCCATAACTTTGTTTTCCTGTCGGCGTGGCCGCAAGCGGCTGCCGATTCCTTCCTACATGTTCTGCGCGTATTCCGGCATCTTCTCGCCGGCCTTGAGGCGCACGTAGGCTTTTTTCCAGTCAGGCCGGAAGCCCGCGAAACGTCCCCGGCGGCGCTCCTTGCCGGTGAAGTTGGCGGTGCGCACGGACTCCACCTTGACCTTGAAGATGGACTGCACGGCCTGCTTCACTTCGGTCTTGGTGGCCCGTGCCGCTACTTCAAACACCAGCGTGGCTTCGGTTTCCTTTACGCCCAAGCCTTTTTCCGTGATCACGGGCCGGCGAATAATCTGATAGGCGGACTTCATCAGGCCACCTCCTTGGCGGCCGCGCGCCGGCGCCGCGGCGCCGTGCGCTTGAGCGATTCCTGCAGCTTCTCCAGCGCCGGCCGGGCAAAGAGGACGCGGTCGTAGCGCAGCAGGTGATAAGGGTGCACTTCATTCCCCTTCACCATCTCCACGCCTTCCAGATTGCGCGAACCGAGTTCCAGGTTGCGGTTCTCCTTCGCCGAGTCCACCAGCAGGGCAGTCTTCTCCACGGCCAGGGCATCGAGCGACTTGCGGAATGCCTTGGTCTTGGCCTCCGCGAGATCGAAGCTTTCCACGACGGTCAGCTTGCCGTCCTCCAGCTTGGCCGACAGCGCCGAGCGCAGCGCGCCCAGCAGCTTCTTGCGCGACAGGGCGTAGCCGTAGGAGCGCGGCTGGGGACCGTGCACCGTGCCGCCATGGCGCCACAGCGGCGAGCGGATGGAGCCCACGCGGGCGCGGCCCGTGCCCTTCTGCCGCCACGGCTTCCTGCCCGAACCGGAAACCAGCTTGCGGTTCTTGGTGGCATGCGTGCCGGCGCGCTGCGCGGCGCGATAGTGGCGTACCGTCTCCCAGAGCAGGGCATGGTTGACTTCGCCGAAGACTTCTTCGGCCAAGTCGAGCGTCCCCACCTTTTTTCCGTTCAAATCCAAAACGTCAATCTTTGCCATACGAGTTCCTTATTTCTTGCCCCCGCCGGCACGTTTCTTCGATGCCTTGAGCGGATCCACCGTGGTGTCTCCGGCAAATCCGCGCCGCTCGCGGGGCGGCTTGATGGCGCGGGTGATGATCACGTAGCCGTTGCGGGGGCCGGGCACCGCGCCCTCCACCATGAGCAGGTTTTCGTCCAGGTCGAGCCCCACCACGCGCAGATTGCGCACGGTGACGCGGTTGTTGCCCATGTGTCCCGACATGCGCTGCCCTTTGAAGACGCGCGAAGGGAACGAGGATGCGCCGATCGAGCCCTGCACCTGGAACATGTGCCCGTGGGCCTTGGGCCCGCCGCCGAAGTGATGACGGCGCACGACGCCGGCAAAGCCGCGCCCCTTGCCCGTTCCGGTAACGTCCACAAACTTTTCGTTGTCAAAAATGTCCACCAGCACGCGGTCGCCGACCTTCTCGGCGGCGTTTTCGCCGCCTGTCGCTTGCGGCACCGCCACGACCACTTCGCGCAGGAACTTCACCGGCGGCAC
>CAYRII010000252.1:0-3949 GCA_964424245.1 uncultured Terriglobales bacterium
GAACGCTACCGCAAGCGTTATCTGGCCGACCCGGATTTGAACGTGAAGCGGGGCGCCATTCTCTCCGGAATAGTGGAGAGCGTGGCCTGCGCGCTGGGGCTGTGGCTGCCCTACGGCGAGTACTACCGGGTGCGGGTGGAGGCAGCTAACGCTGCAATCCTGGCCGCTGGGGGCGACAAGTTTTCGGAGGCGGCTGCCTCGTTCAGCCGCGGCGGACTGGTGGTGTTCGAGTACATGCTGGAGCCGCTGAGCCTGGTGCTGTTCTATTTTTTCCTGGAAGGGTTGGCGCGCATCTTCGCCACGGTGGTGACGGGCGAGGTGCTGCCCTCGATGCCGCTGCAGGTGATGGCGTGGCTGCACAGCGCAGGAGAAAAGAAAAAACGCGAGCGCGACCTGGGCCCGCGCATTGCAGACGTGGTGCGGTCAGGCGAGAGCACGGAGTGGGAGCTGCGCATTGAGAGTTGCCGTCCCAAAGAGTGGACGGCGCTGACCACCATCCAATACCAGGACCAGCACTACGAGCTGGCCAAGGAGCTGCAAGGCGTGCCGCCGCGGCGTTTTGTTTACCTGTTGCGCAAGGCGCCGGGCGGAAAAGTGATTCGCGGCCTCTACCACTATCGTCCGGAGGAAACCGTGGAGGTAGTGGGCGGCTGAGGGCGCCGTGGTGGGATACAATTCAGCCCCGCCATGAAGAGCGTCCTCACACCCCTGGATTTCTTGGCGCGCAGCGCAGCCGTCTATCCGGAGCGCATTGCGGTGGTGGACGGCGAGCGCCGCTTTACCTACGAGGAGTTCAATGGGCGGGTGCACCGGCTGGCTTCGGCGCTCAGCCGGCATGGAATCCGTCCCGGGGACCGGGTGGCGGTGCTGGCTCCCAACACGCCGCTGGCGCTGGAAGCGCACTTCGGCGTGCTGCTGGCGGGTGCAATCCTGGTGATGCTGAACATCCGCCTGCAGGCGCAGGAGCTGGGCTGGATCCTGAATCACTCCGGCGCCAGGGCGCTGCTGGCTGATGCGCAGCTTCTCCCCATTCTCGATCCCGTGCGCGGCGAGTTGCAGTACCTGACACTGGTCACGGATGACTACGAAGGTTTGCTGGCCGAGGGCAAGTTCCCTTTTGCCGAGGCCCCCTCGCCGCAAGAAGACGGACGGATCACCGTCAACTACACCAGCGGCACCACGGGCTTTCCCAAGGGCGTAGTGTTTACGCACCGCGGCGCGTGGATCAACGCTATGGGCGAGGCGCTGGAACACGGGCTCTCCAACCGCTCGGTGTACCTGTGGACGGTGCCGCTCTTCCACTGCAACGGGTGGTGCTTCAGCTGGGCGGTAACGGCGGTGGGCGGGCGGAACGTGTGCCTGCCGCAGGTGGACTTCGGAAAGATCGTGGCGCTGATCCGGCAGGAAGGGGTGACGCACATGTGCGGGGCGCCGGTGGTGGTAGCCGGGCTGACGCAGCACTGCGCGCGCCAGGGCATCCGCTTCGATCATGGGCTCAAGATCATCACCGCGGGGGCGCCGCCCTCGCCGGCGGTGCTGCGCGCGGCGGAGCAGATGGGCGCCGATGTGGCGCATGCCTACGGGCTTACCGAGACCTACGGCCCGCACACCATCTGCGCCTGGCATCCGGAATGGGACGAACTGCCGGTAGAAGAGCGCGCCCAGTTGAAGGCGCGGCAGGGCGTGCCTTACGTGATTGCAGGGACGGATCTGCGCGTGGTCGATGAAGAAATGCGCGACGTTCCCGCCGATGGCGCCACCATGGGCGAGATTGTGATGCGGGGAAACAACGTGATGCTGGGCTACTATGAAAACCCCGAGGCCACCGAGGAGGCCTTCCGCGGGGGATGGTTCCACTCCGGCGACATGGCCGTGGTGCACAAGGATGGCTACATCGAAATTCGCGACCGCCAGAAGGACATCGTGATTTCCGGTGGCGAAAACATTTCCTCCATCGAGGTGGAGAAGATCCTGTACGAGCATCCCGCGGTGATGGAGGCGGCGGTGATTGCCATCCCCGACGAGAAGTGGGGCGAAGTGCCGCAGGCGCACGTGGCGTTGAAGCCGGAGCGCGCAGCCAGCGCCGAGGAACTGATCGCGTTTTGCCGCGAGCGCCTGGCGCATTTCAAGTGTCCCAAGCAGGTGGTGTTCGGGCCGCTGCCCAAGACCGCCACCGGCAAGGTGCGCAAGGCGGAGCTGCGGCAGGCGGCCTGGGCCGGACGGGAAAAGAGGGTGAACTGATGACATACGAAAATCTGCTGTATGAAACCGAGGGGTCGATGGCGAGGATTACGCTCAACCGGCCGCAGCGGCGCAATGCGCTTTCGCTGGAACTGATGCAGGAGCTGATTGCCTGCCTGGACGCAGTGGGGCGCGAGCGCGAGCTGCGCGCCGTGATTCTGGCGGCGGCAGGCAAGGTCTTTTGCAGCGGGCACGACCTGGGGCAAATGGTGGACCGCGACATCAACGAGTACCGCAGGATCTTCGACGTCTGCTCCGAGTTGATGATGAAAGTGCAGGCCATTCCGCAGCCGGTGATCGCCGAAGTCCAGGGCATTGCCACGGCCGCCGGGTGCCAACTGGTGGCCACCTGCGACCTCGCGGTGGCCTCGGAGGAGGCGCAGTTCGCCACGCCCGGAGTGCGCATCGGCCTGTTCTGCACCACGCCCATGGTGGCGTTGAGCCGCGCCGTAAGCCGCAAACGCGCGCTGGAGATGCTCCTGACCGGAGAGATGGTGGACGCGCGCACCGCGGCCGACTGGGGCCTGGTGAACCGCGTGGTCCCCGCCGCCGAGCTGCGCACCGAGGCCAGGAAACTGGCCTGCCGCATCGCCGAGGCCAGCCCGCTGGTGGTGGGCCTGGGCAAGCAGGCGTTTTATGCGCAGATTGATCTCGACCAGCCCAAGGCCTATGCCTACGCCAAAGAAGTGATGAGCATGAACAACATGGCCGAGGACGCGCAGGAAGGCATCAGCGCGTTTCTGGAAAAACGCCCTGCTTGTTGGACGGGGAGGTAGGGAGTCGCCGCATCAGCCCACAGCTTGATTCAACCCCACGGTCTTCGCAGACGGTCGATCTCACCGTCATAGTATCGCTCGCAGGCGGGGCAATTCCGAAGCTTGGAAAGCCCTGCGTCGCTCCCGACCTGCCTGCCGCAACTGATACAAACTCCCGAGGCGTTGCGACACGTGTTGCACACCGGGTCCTGCCGCGGCGACCGGCCGAATTGGTGCGTGGCCTTCGCGCCACAGCGAGAGCACTTCGGAGCAGTTTCCTCGGACATCGTTCTGTCCTTCCTTTCTTTTGCAGGCGGGGTACCGGCCCCGCTCACCGGCTGAACAACCTCGCTCGGCCTCACTGGAGGAGTCGCGCGTGCCGCCGGCTTTGTAGCGAGAGCTGACTCGAGTGCGTCTCTTGCGGTTGTCGCATGGCCCTGAATCCTTTTATAGGTCGAGTCCGTCCAACCGATCCTACCTTCGCCCACAATTTCGGGCTCGAATCTACCCGAACTGCTCTTGCCCAGGGGAGAAGCGTTCAAGACCGCCCTGACAGCCTCCAACAGCTCAGGCGTCGCTTCCACCCTTTGCGCGGCCAGGAGCGCCCAACCGATTCCACGACTGCGGCTACGCATGAGTTCGCGGATAAGCTGTGCAAGAGCTTGGGATCCATCTGGTCCCTGGCTCTTGAGCTCGGCCGTAGCCTCTTTCAAAGTACCGTCAGGATCGAGGTTGTCGTTCCGCATGCACAGTAGAAGCGTTTCGATTCCCGGCACGCTGGGTGTTTGTTGCTCGGCCTTGGGGCGTGCGGCGGGCGAGGGTGAATGTGCCGTTGGCGGAGCTGTCGGAGTCCCTGACTCTGCCGCCTCCACCCGCGTGTCCACTTTGCCTAGGGACGGATCCAACATGACAGCGATCTTGTTAAGCACCTTGTCGACAAGACTCATCGCAAT
>CAYRII010000253.1:0-2331 GCA_964424245.1 uncultured Terriglobales bacterium
TAATCCGGGTCCTGCTCGAGGGCCTGCTGGAAGAATTGAATCGCTCTCTGCAATCCGGCGCGGGTGCGCTTGGTCGTGGAGTAGCGCCCCTTCAGGTAGAGGTGGTAGGCGGCCAGATTCTCCGTGTACCGGCGCACGAGCGGCCCTTCGGCCGCCTCTCCCAGCTTTACTTTCAGGCGCTCGACGATGGCCCGCGCGATCTCGTCCTGGATTTCGAAGATGTCGTCCATTTCCCGGTCGAAGCGCTCCGACCACAGCTGGTAGCCGTCGGTCACGTTGATCAACTGCGCGGAGATGCGCAGCCGCTTGCCGGCCCGCCGGACGCTGCCCTCGAGCACGGTGCGCACGCCCAGGCGCTCGCCGATTTGCCGGATGTCAATCGTCTGCCCCTTGAACTGAAATGCGCTGGTGCGCGCGGCCACGCGAACGCCTTCGAGTTTCATCAGCGCCGAGGTGAGCTCGTCGGCCAGGCCGTCGCTGATGTATTCGTTTTCCGCGTCCTTGCTAAGGTTGGCGAAGGGCAGCACGGCGATGGATGGGCGCTCGCGAGCCACCCGCGCGCGGGAGGAGCTGCGCACCAGGCCCGATTCGGTCTCGCGCTTGAGCACGCGCAGGTCGGAGAGCAACTCCGCTGCCGAGGGGTAGCGCAGGTCGCGGTCTTTCTGCATGGCCTTGCCGATGATGTCGGCCAGCGGCGCGGGCAGCCGCGGGTTCAGACGCGTGGGCGCCGGCGGGATGCGATGGAGGATCTGGTCGAAGATGACCGCCGAGGTCAGGCCCTGAAACGGCGCAGCGGCCGTGGCCATTTCGTACAGCACCACGCCGAACGAGAACAGGTCGGTGCGCGCGTCGAGTTCCTCGCCGCGCGCCTGCTCCGGAGACATATATGCGGCCGTGCCCATAGCCACACCGGTGCGCGTGAGCTCCTGCTCGGGCTGGAGGTGCGTGGTGGTGGGCAGGTCGGCGGACGCCGGCGAATAGCGCAGGGGCAGCTTGGCCAGCCCGAAGTCGAGGACTTTCGCCGCGGCCCGCGTGGTGAGAAAAAGGTTGCCGGGCTTGATGTCGCGATGCACGATGCCGCGGGAGTGCGCGGCCTCGAGCGCGTCGGCAATCTGCACCGCCAGGCTGAGCAGCTCCTCGGCCTCGAAGGGCCCTTCGCGCAGCCGGTCGCGCACGGTGCGTCCTTCCAGGCACTCCATCACGATGAACGGCTGGCCCTCGTGCTCGCCTACGTCATACACCGTGCAAATGTTGGGATGGTTGAGCACGGAGGCGGCCCGGGCTTCCCGCTGAAAGCGTTCCAGCGCAGCCGGATCATTGAAGTACTGTTCCGGGAGAAATTTCACGGCCACGTACCGGCCCAGGCGCGTGTCTTCGGCGCGGAAGACGATGCCCATTCCTCCGCCGCCCAGCTTTTCCATAATGCGATAGTGCGAAACAACTTTGCCGATCATGACCGCCCGTTGCCCAGGCGGAACGCCCGTGCGCGCTCATCCGCCGAATGCAGTCTATCGTTGCGGCCAGGAAAAGGTAAAGCGGCGTTGCGCCCGCAAGCAGAGCTGATCACAGGCGCAAGCACGCGCACTGCAAGTCGCTTGCGAAATGTTGTTCGCGTCACAGCCGGAAGGCGCAAGGCGCGGGCAGCAGGGCGCCGGGCATTGCCAGGCAGGATGCTTTGCCACTAGAATCCGCCCGCTTGTGCCGGACAGCGTTTTGACCTGTGCCCATCAGGGGGAGCGGAGTGCGGGTAGCAGTCATCGTCACCTGGCGGCCGAAGGGCCAGCCCGGCTGGAAAGGCCGAGCGCGAAGCGCGCACGATGCGGCTGAAGTTCCCCGGGCGATGGCTTGGGACCGCACCGCTTCGCCCTACGTCGGCATCCACATTGCCTCCCTGCTGCCGCTTGACTGGGAAATCACGCTGGTGCACGAAGCCGTGCGCGACGTGGACCTGGGAATGAACGTGGAAGCCGTATTTCTTTCCACGATGGACTACGCCGCGGGACACACGCGCTGGCTGGCACGGGAATTTCGCGCGCGCGGCGTGAAAGTGATTATCGGCGGACTTTATCCCACGGTGAATCCCTCGTACTTCGCGGATGTGGCCGACGCCGTGGTCGCTGGGGAGGCAGAGGGCGTGCTTCCGTCCGTGATTGCTGACCTCAAGCGTGGCCGCCTCGAGCCGCTCTATCGCTCAGCGGGCCCGGCTGACCTGGCTGTTTTGCCCGTGCCGCGCTATGACCTGGTGGAGACGCGCTTCCGCGCTCCGATGTCCTACGAGGCCACGCGCGGCTGCCCGTTTGCCTGTTCGTTCTGCATTCTGTCTGCGCTGCC
>CAYRII010000253.1:2431-3921 GCA_964424245.1 uncultured Terriglobales bacterium
GAAAGCCTTTCGCAGGGCAGCCTGGCGGCCTCCAACAAGCGCCACAACCAGGTGCGCAAGTACAAAGAAAAAATCGGCTGGCTGCACAGCAACGGTGTGCTGGTGATGAGTTTCTTTCTGCTGGGCCTCGACGGCGATACGCGCGCCTATATCGAAGAGCTGCCCGGACTGATTGACGACATCGGCGTGGACATCCCCATTTTTTCCTTCCCCGCGCCGCTGGAAGGCACGCCCTTCCGGCGTGAGCTCGAACAGGCCGGCCGGCTGCTCCCCGGCGACCTGAACGGGGCGATGGACGGCTCGGCGCTGGTGTTTCGCCCGCGCGACATCTCGCCTGACGAGCTCGAGCTGGCTTACTACACTTGTATGCGCCGGACGCACCATCCGCTGCGCGCGGCCCGGCGCGTGCTGCGGCACTCCACCTCGCAACTTTCCACGCTGGTGATGGCCGGCTACACCAACGGGCACTACACCGCCTTCGAACGCGCCCTGGCGCGGCGCGGGATCCAGCGCATCCGGCAGCGCGGCCCGTGGCCCGGCCCGGCCTTCTCCGCGCCGCAAGTGGCGTCATTGCCCCGCCTGACGATGCCCGATGCGGAATCGCCCGCGCCGCTCTAGCGCAAGTTCGTGGCCTGTGCGTTCCCCCACTACGTCCGCGCGGCAGGTCGCGCATTTCGCCGGGAAGGCAATTCACGCTTGCGAAGCGAGCAGCTTACCAATCTCGGCAATCTTCGCTTCGTTCTCTGCGAGAAATCTCTCCGTGGTGTGCCGCAGGTAGGCGGTGGCTTCCGGCGATGTGTCGTCGAGCTTCAAGTCCCGCCCCAGCACGGGCTGCAGCCGGAAATAGTGGTGTTCCTGCATCACCTGCTCGAGTTGCAGCGACGCCGACTCCGCCTGCGCCTCAAACATCACGTCGAGCACCGGCACGGCCCACCCCAGTCGTCCCCAGTGCGCCGCGGAGTGGCTGGAAACCGGCACGTCGTGATAGCCGGTGCCCACGGAGACGACAAGGAATCGCGTGATTTCTTCCGCTCCCGATTTTGGCGCATTGTGGGTGTGTGGACTCCCGAGTGGAGGGAGCCTTCCCTCGCGCAGGAGTTGCATCGCGTGGGCCACGCCTTCGGTGGCGGGATTGTTCAGGTAAACAGCGCCGTCCACCGCTTCATACACGCGCTTCTTCCCGCCAACGCTTTCCAGCCGGAACGTGGGGAAATACGTGGGAGCGGCAGTGGCCGCGCAAGCCACCTGCCACATCCGGAAATTGAATCCCTCCGCTTCGCGACGCTGCGCCCAGTCTCGCGTGAAGAGCACCGTGCGCGGCCATTTGCGCTTGAGCGCGTAGATGGGAATCACGATGTTTGTCAGCGCATCTTTCAGTTCTGCTTTTTCGCCAATATACCGCCGCATCAGCGTGGCCGGATTGCGGCTCGAATACTTCGGAGACACCCAGCCGTTCAATGTGAACACCGCCCGCAGCAGGCTGCGGCGGA
>CAYRII010000254.1:0-3920 GCA_964424245.1 uncultured Terriglobales bacterium
CGGGAGAAGCTGCCGGCTGAGGATGCGGGCGGAATGCCGGGCGCTACGCTACCCCGCCGGAACCCCGCGCGGCTTCACGTTGGCGCGAATGAACTGGACGATCTCGTCCATCGAGGTGCCGGGCTGGAAGATTCCGGCTACGCCCGCTTCTTTCATGCGCGGGATGTCCTCGTCGGGAATGATGCCTCCGATCACCAGGATCACATCGTCCATCTTGTTCTGCCGCAGGAGCTCGGTGACGCGCGGCACAATGGCGTTGTGCGCCCCGGAAAGAATCGAGAGCCCGATCACATCCACGTCTTCCTGCAGCGAGGCGCTCACAATCATCTCCGGCGTCTGCCGCAGCCCGGTGTAGATCACTTCCATGCCCGCGTCGCGCAGGGCGCGCGCAATCACCTTGGCGCCGCGGTCGTGACCATCCAGGCCCGGCTTGGCTACCAACACGCGGATTTTCTTCTCACCGGTCATTTCTTGGAGCTCGTCATCAAGCGGTCAAACTCATGCCAATCTTTGGTCACGGTTCCGCGCTCGCGCGCCTTGCAGGGACGCCACACGATGGCGCCGTGGCTCACCAGCAACGTGCCCAACAGGTGCCGCTGCCGGCGCTCGTGCGTGTACACCTTGAACTTTACATCGGAGCGCCCCAGGTCGCGGAACGGGACGTTGAACTTTACTCGATGCTCCGGCATCGTGGCCTCCGCCTGACGCGAACTTAGAATACATCATCGCTCGGCGCGCGAGTTCAGGTTCAGAGCATTCGCCCGGCCCCTTTTCGTTTACAATTCCCGCCCGACCCGTTGCGAGCGGCGCCATGCCTTCCAAGGCCAAGAAGAAAGCCAGGAGTACGAAGAAGACCAAGCCGGCTGCGAAAAAGACCAAGGCACGCCCACTGGAGTTCAACCATGCCATGGTCTACGCACGCGATGTGGAACGGGCTCTGGGCTTTTACACCGGCCTGCTGGGCATGAAGCTGGTAGACGAATTTCGCCACGAGGGCAAGCCCGTGTACGCTCGCCTGCGCGCCCGCGAAGGCGAAGGCACCATCGCCCTGCATCTGGCCGGGCCCGGCGCGCCCACGGCCAGCGAGGGCGTGCGACTCTACTTCGAAACTCCGGACCTGGACAGTTTCTGCCGGACTCTACAGCAGAAGGGCGTTTACTTCATTCAACTGCCGCGCACGATGCCCTGGGGATGGAAACACGCCTACCTCAACGACCCCGACGGCCACGAAATCAGCCTCTACTGGGCCGCAGGCAGCCGCATGAAGAAGACCGTCATGCGTGCCGCGAAGAAAGCCGCGAAGGCAAAGTAACTTGGTTTGCCCTCGCGCCACCTGAAATCAGCCCTCTAGCGTCTTCATGTCCAGGCTGCGCCACAAGTACCAGCAGGCGATGCTGCGATACGGACGCCACTTCTCCGCCAGCCGCGTCACGGTCCGTGCCTTGGGCAGTTTTTTGATCCCGTAGGCCTTGCGCACCGCAGACAGAATTCCATAGTCCGTCGTGGGGAGAACATCGCGCCGCTTCAGTGCAAACATCAGAAACATCTGCGCCGACCACACGCCAATACCCTTGACGCGCGTGAGGTGTGCGATCACTTCTTCGTCGCTCTGAGACGGCAGGGAAGCGAAATCCACTTCGCCCGTACTCGTCTTCTTGGCCAGATCGCGGATGTAGGAGAGCTTCTGGCGCGAAAGTCCGCACTTGCGCATGCGCTGCGGCGTGAGCTTCAAGATGGACTCCGGCGTCAGCGCGCCGCCAGCCGCCGCCTCGAGGCGTTCGTAGATCTTGATGGCGGCCTTCCAGTTGAGCTGCTGAAAGACAATGGCGCGAGCCAGGGTCTCAAACTTAGGCGGACGCACCGCCATACGCCCGTTCCCCACGCGCTCGATCAGTCCAGCCATGACCGGGTCGGCGTTCTTGAGATGGATGATGGCGCGACGCATGGCCGTCTATCTTACCGAACTGGCTTGTCGGCCGTGTCGCGATTGCAACAAGGCTGCCATAGCGGCGTTACAATCGCGGCCATGAAGCAGAACTGGGAATTCTGGATGGTGTCCGGCACAGACACCGTAGCTTCGTTCTTTTCGAACTTGGCGCTGGCGTCGCAAGCCCCGGACAAACGCCGTCCTTGGCGAATGAAGTTTACCCTCCGGATGCGGCGACCTAGGAACGATGGACTCTCTTCTTCGGAGGAATTCGATCAGCTTGTCCAGGTTGAAGATTCTGCAGCACAGGCCTTCGAAAAAGCTCTGGACGCCATCTACGTCGGGCGGGTGACGGAGGGCGGGAACCGCATCTTTTTCTATTACGCGCCCGCCGCCTCCGTTTTCGAAGCCCAAGCGCAGCGGATGATGAAAGCATTCCCAGAGTACGAGTTCGAAACCGAGGCGGTCCTCGACCCGGGTTGGCGTTTCTATTTCGAGAATCTAACGCCTTCGGATGGCATCATGCAGGCAATCAAGAATCGACACGTTCTGGAGGTCATGGAAAAACGTGGTGACGCCGGCACCGTTCGTCGCGATGTCCGCCACTGGGCATACTTCTCCTTACGGGAGCATCGATCGGGCTACCGCAGGGCGATCGAGGACATGGGCTTCACCTTCGTCAGCGATTCCACGGTGGACGGCGAGCTGCGCTTTGGTGTCTCCTTCGAAAGAGAAGATTCCTTGGCGTCTCAGGAGTTCGATGACGTCACCATTCAGCTAATGGAGCTGGCTAATGAATTCGAAGGTGAATATGACGGTTGGGAATCCCCTCTGCTGCCGGGTGGAGAGGAAGGCGCCACGAGCGATGGCTAGGTGATGCTCACTTCCTCGTACGTCCCGTACACTGCGCGCAGGGCGTCGCAGATCTCGCCCACCGTAGCGTAGGCGCGCACGGCTTCGAGGATGTAGGGCATGGTGTTGGCGTCGGAGACTCGGCCCGCGCCCGCAGCCCTGGGTTCCAGGGCAGCGGCTTTCTTCAGCGCCTCCAGCCGGCGCGTCACTTCCTGGTTCGAGCGTCGCGCCCGCAGCGCCGTGAGCTTCTCCGTCTGGTGCCGCGCCACGCTCTCGCCGATGTAGAGCGTCTCCGGGCGCGTCTCTTCCACCACGAAATCGTTGGCGCCCACGATGATCTTCTCTCGCGCCTCCACCGCGCGCTGGAACTGGTAGCTGGCCTCGGCAATCTCCTTCTGCGGATAGCCGCGCTCGATGGCCTTGACCATGCCGCCCATCGCATCGAGCTTCTCGAAGTAGTCGAAGGCGCCCTGTTCCATGTCCAGCGTCAGCCGTTCCACAAAGTACGACCCGCCCAAGGGATCCACCGTCTGTGCCACGCCGCTCTCGTAGGCCAGCACCTGCTGTGTGCGCAGGGCGATGCGCGCCGCATCTTCCGTGGGCAGGGCCAGGGCTTCGTCGTAGGCGTCGGTGTGCAGCGACTGGGTTCCGCCCAGCACCGCCGCCAGCGCCTGCACCGCCACGCGCGCGATGTTGTTGAGCGGCTGCTGCGCCGTCAGCGAGACCCCGGCCGTCTGCGTGTGGAAGCGCAGCAGCCGCGTGCGCGCCTGCTGCGCCCCGAAGCGGTCCTTCGCGACGCGGTACCAGATCTTGCGCGCCGCGCGATACTTGGCGATCTCCTCGAAAAAGTCGTTGTGCGCGTTGAAGAAAAAGCTCAGCCGCGGACCAAACTCGTCCACATCCAGCCCCCGCTTGAGGGCCCACTCCACGTATTCCACGCCGTCGTAGAGCGTGAAGGCCAGCTCCTGCAGCGCCGTCGAGCCCGCCTCGCGGATGTGATACCCGGAGATGGAAATGGTGTTGAAGCGCGGCGCAAACGCCGAGCCGAACTCGAACGTATCCACCACCAGCCGCATCGAAGGCGCCGGCGGGTAGATGTATTCCTTCTGCGCGATGTATTCCTTCAGGATGTCGTTCTGGA
>CAYRII010000255.1:0-3911 GCA_964424245.1 uncultured Terriglobales bacterium
CACGCGTAAGATCGTCGGCAGCGTCAGATGTGTATAAGAGACAGCCCTTCTGATACTGGCCCACGCGGATCTTGCGCAGCAGTCCGCTTTCCACGTCGAAGGCCTTGCCCACCAACTCCGGCGCCAGTTTGGTGCCGTGCAGGTCAAAGAAGATGCGCTCCGGGTTGGTGATGCGCCCGGCTTCGTACTTCACCTCGTTACCCAAATCGATCGCCACGCGGATGTAATCCGGCGTCGTCCAGTGGCGGATGCTGGTAACCAGAGCCGTTTCGTCGGGGCTCTTCGCAGGCTCGGAGGGGGCGGCGCGCACCGACTTGGCGGTTTGTTTCTCTTGTTCCAGTTCTTTCTCGCGCTGCTTGCGCGCGGCCACCCGCTTATCCACCTCCACCAGCGCCGCTTGGGCCTTTTCCGCCAACGTGTGTTGCGGGTAGAGTTTCAGGAACTCTTCGAACGCGGAGCGCGCCCTGGCTTCGTCCTTCAGGTCTTCCAGGTAGATGAGTCCCACCGTGAGCAGGGCGTTCCAGCGATTGCGGCTGCCGGGGTATTCGCGCCGCAGGAAGTGATACTGCTCGATGGCTGCCTCGAGAATATTGGGGTCGTTAAGGATACGCCCCATGTCGGTCTTCAGTTCGGCCATGGCCTGCAGGCTCTCATGCGCCTTGGGCGAGGCCGGAGACAAGCGGTAGACGCGCCAGTAGGCCTGGATGACCTTCTCGTAATCGCGATGCGTGCGCTGCGCCGTGGGCTTGCCGCTCAGCGCCTCGCGCTGCTTTTCCGCCGTCTGAAACTGGGCCAGCGCCTGCTGCTTGCGGCTTTGCCGGGACCTGCTCTTGGCGGCTTCGGCCGGCGGACACACCACCGCAGCCAGCGCCAGCAGCAACGTCAGGCGCAGCGCAATGCGGGTTGGTGTGGCTCGCTTCTGCAACGCTTTCTCTTCCCCCAGCCTTTCTACCGACAGCCCACAGCCCGGGTCAGTCGGTGTTGGAAAACACCAGGGCGCCGCTCGCCGTGCGAGAGGCCCGGATGGGCGTGTACTTGGGCCCGCCAATCAGCCGGATCCCCCCGCCTCCCTGGTACAGGTTCGTAATCTGCCGCACGTAGTTGCGCGTTTCTGTGTACGGCGGGATTCCCCGGTTGCGCTCCACTGCACCCGCACCGGCGTTATAGGCCGCCAGCGAGAGCCTGAGGTCACCGCCGAAATTGTTGAGCAGCGATTTCAGGTGCCGCACCCCGGCGTCCACATTCTCCTGCGGGTCGAACGGATTGGACACGTTCAAGGACCGCGCTGTGCCGGGCATCAACTGCATCAGGCCCATGGCGCCCTTGCGCGATACCGCCTGCGGGTTGAAGTTGGATTCGACCTTGATGATGGCCCGCACCAGGTTGGGATCCACGTTGTGGCGCGCCGCCGCCTGCTCAATGGCCGTATCCACGCCTGTCACCGAAAGCCTTCGTCCGCTCGCCAGCGTCCGGTAGTTGGGATTGGCTTCGGCGGCGCCGGGAGCCTCACCGGCGGGCTGGGCGGCTACATAGCTGGAGACTTCTCCCGCCGCGTCGCGCGCCGCACGCATGGCCCGCGGCGTGGGCGGCGGCACCCGCTTCCAGCGCTTCTCCGACTGGCTCCAGTAATAGAGGCCGCGCGGTACGCTGGCGCTTGAACTGCGGGCCTTGGTTCCTGCTTTCTTGGCGGGAGTCTGGTCGTTGCGGTAGATGGTGCGCCCTTTTTCGCGCACGGGCACGATGTCATCCGCGGTGGCCCGCGGGGATGCCAGGAAAAACGCCAGCACCACCATCAGGTATGGAAGCAGGTGCTTGCTCATGAGTGCTTTGCCACTGGAACCGCGGCAGTTCATCTGCCTCCAGTATCACACCTAACCGCAGGCCTGACGGAGACTTCGACCAGAGTGCCAGGATTATATGATGGTAACCCCGGGGGAGCAAATCAGCCCCACGGGTGGCATCAAGGGAGTGAACAGGAAGAATCCGGGTAAAACAAGGTCAAAAGACGTATAAAAACCTAAGAGCAGGGAGGTCATGTCGGTCTTGCCGGTTTCGCATCGCATTTCGCCCGCGGTCGGTCCCGTAACTGCCAGCTTGAGCAATGAGTTATGGGGCATAATCGAGCCTGGATCAAGACCCGCAAAGCTAACTGCGCAGCAACCTCTGCATGGCTTCCAGGCGTGGCTCGAGTTCGCTGGTCGTGGCGCCCGCCCAGCGGTGGATTTCCAGCTCCAGCAAGCCGGGGTCAGCGAGTCCCAGGCCGATGGCTTGGGCGTGACGAATCTGCGTCTGCTCCCAGACGCCACGCTCGGCCAGCCGCCCCGTGACGGGAAAGGTCTTGATCAAGGCCACAGCCACGGCGTCACAGGCCACGCGATCTCCGCCCGCCAGCACCAGTCCGGTTTCGGCCTCCTCGCCCTTCCAGGGGCCGCCGGCGAACATCAAACGCGTGCCATCCACCAGATTCAGATCGGGACGATAGGCCAGGTTGATCTCGCTGACGATCTCCTCCCAGTGGGCGGAATCGATCATGTAAGGCCGGTAGCGGCCGTGTGTCGCGCCCACGAAGTTCTTCATGCACACGGAATAGGTTGCCCACTTGTGCGACTTGATCACCGGCACGTTGATCACCCGGTCGGCCTTGACGATGAACTCCGAGACGGGAACGTGGTCCAGATAGCGCGCGCCCGGTAGCTTGACCGAAACCCAGCTGTGATCTTCGAAATAAACCGGGATGGCGCCCGCCTGGCGCGCCGCTTCCTCGATGCCGGAAACGCTCATGCCGCGGCGCGTTCCCGCCGTCATCACGGCGGACATGTCGCCCACCCACACCGTTGCCGCACCCTGCTGCTTCAGCCAGCGGCACAGCGCGCCCACCACCTCGGGATTGGTGGTAGGCGCAGGCGCCCCTCCCACCACGTTGGGCTTCACCAGCACGTTCTTGCCCGCCACCTGCAGCAGCGCGGCGGCGCCCAGGCGCTCCAGGCACTCGTTCACCAACTCTTCCGGGCTGCCACCGGCCACCAGCAGCACGCGCGAGCGGCCTTCCGGCCGGAGAAGTTCTGCGCGATAGGCAGGAGCGACCGCCGGTCCGCGCGGACGGGAGACAAGGTGGCGCACCATGCGCCAGCGCCACAACAGCACGCCGACCAGGATCAGGCCCAGTACGCCCAGAAGGTTGCGAATCATGCCTCGTCGCGTCATAGGTGACTTCGAATGACCATACCGTCTCGCCAACGAGGAGGCAAGAGGCGGCGATCGATATGCGGCGCACAGCGCGCTTGCGGCTTTACGCCCTCGCGCGCGCCATAGTACCCTGCGAATCGATTTCCCATGAGCGACGCTCCGCCACTCCAGCCGCAGCCCGTGGACGCCGAGATGCTGCTCGGCTTCTGGTACCGTGCGCTGCCTTCGACCGCGGTGCGCGGCCGCAGGCTGGCGACAGCTTTCCTGCTGGGCGTGCCGCTGGTGGTAGGGCGCGACGCGCGCGGCCGGTCCTTCGCCCTGCGCGACAGTTGTCCGCACCGCGGCATGCCGCTTTCCTGCGGCGGATTTGACGGCGAAGCCCTGGAATGCAGCTACCACGGATGGCGCTTCGCCGCCTCCACCGGCCAGTGCGTGGAGATTCCTTCGCTCACCGCCGATTCCACGCTCGAGCCCGGCAAAATCCACGCCGGTTCTTTCCCCTGCGAGGAAGCGGACGGATTCTTCTGGGTGTATGTGCCGGAGCCGGGCCGGGGGCGCGGGCCGGCGGAATTGCCTCCGGTGCCGCGCCTGCCGCTGCACAGTGAGCGCTACACGCGCACGCACCTGGCCGCGGAAATGCCTACCAGCGCGGACCACGGGATTATCGGGCTGATGGACCCGGCGCACGGACCTTTCGTGCACCAGGCGTGGTGGTGGCGCTCACG
>CAYRII010000256.1:0-2055 GCA_964424245.1 uncultured Terriglobales bacterium
TCGCCACAACTCCACGGTCGGGTTTTCAGCGCTCCAGTTCTGCCACCGGCCAAATAGCAAGTAGGCCCCGTCGGGAGTCCATTCCAGCCCAGCGTACCCGGAGATATTGTGGTTTTTCGCCACCGGCACTCTCATTAGATCGCGCGGTTCGCCCCCGCCCGCGGGCATGACTTTGAGGACATCCAAGACGTCGTGGGTGCGCTCGTCTCCCCCGCGGAAGACGACTTCCTGGCCGTCCGGGGAGAGGGCGAGGGCGTTGACCTGCTCTGCCGCAACCGCACGATAGAGTTCCTTCTCCTGGCCAGTTTCGACCTCACGCCGCACAATAGCTACGTTTTTTCCGCCAGGGTCACCCCGCAAGTAGAACAAGACTTTCCCGTCGCGCGACCAGATCGGTTTCACGATAGCCGTCTGCGGCTCGCTGAGAATGAATGGGGCAACCTTGCCGGTTTCGACGTCCACTCGGTAGAACCCTTGGCGCCACGTCTTGTCGGTACCGACCACCAGGACCGAGCGGCCGTCGGGAGACCAGCAGAGCGGTGAGGGCGGGTTTAGCATCACAAACGCGAGTTTCAGCGGGAACGTGCGTTCTTCGCCCGTCAAGGAAGGACGGACCACGAGCGCGGTGCGGAGGGGGAGGGGGCCTGGCCTCGCTCCCCGCACGTAAGCGATGTACTTCCCGTCCGCAGACCAGGCGGGCAACACATTGGACCCGATGTAGCGTTGGCTGACCGGCTCGCGAGGTCCGACTTGCCCGGTGGCCGGGTCGAACGGCGCGACATAGGCGTCCCGGATGCCGGCTGTGAGACTGTAGTAGAAGGCGCCGCTGCGCGTGAAGCCCAAGGGCCCGATCGGACCCACGGCGGGCCGCAGCAGTTCGGGAGCACCCTGGGGCTTGCCGTCCGAGACGCGGACAGCCCAGATGCCGTACGTGCCAGTGCGATCGCTACTAAACAGGAGCTTGTCGCCCTCGGGAGTCCAGCCCAGCACGTCGTCATTGGCCGCGTGCTCGACTAAGCGAGCCTCGCGACTTCCATCCGTCGCCAGCAGGAAGATGTCCCGCGCGGGAGACTCTTCGTCTGGCGCGAAGCTGTAAACGAGATAGCGCCCATCCGGTGAAAACGGGCCCACACGGGGATGCCGCCAGTCCGTGGTTTTGAGGATTCGCGCGGAACCGTCCGCCGCGTTGATCACAGCGATTTGGTTGGTTTCGTCGTCTCTCGCCAATGAAGCAGACACGTATTTCCCGTCTGGGGACCAGCCGCCCGGAAATAGGTATCCGACATTCGGACTTTTATAGACCACCCGAAGCCCCGAGCCGTCCAGGCCGATAAGACGCAAGTCGGAGAACTTCCCGTTGAACCAGCCGTAGGCCACGTGTGTGCCATCGGGGGAAAAACGGGAACCTTCGGCGAACTCGCCGGATTGGGTCCATTCGCCTTTGTTGGTGAGACGCCGATTCTTTCCCGTGGTGAGGTCGCGCACGGCCAGGTCGCCCGTGGTCCAGTCCACGAACGTGAGAAGGCGACCGTCGGGAGAAACCGCGCCTTCCGTATCGGCGGCCGGTGCCCAAACTTGTCTTGCCACGGTCCCTTGGCCCTGCGCCGCTGTGCTTGGCGGATGGATCAATCCACCGCCCGCGGTCAGCAGCGCCGCCGCGAGCATCACGGCCATCGAGAGGGCTCGCGCGGGCCAGCGCCACAGAAAGCCGTCCGCCCCGCGCTCCTCCGCCGGGCGGCGCGCGGCGCGCCAGGCATCCAACTCACTGGGATATGCGTACACGCTCGCGCGAGATAGGTGATGATGACGGCGCACGGGGAGCCTTTCAGACTTCTCCCAGCGCATCACCGTGCGCACGTCTCGGCAAAGGTACGCGGCGATTTCTTTCCAGGAATCCAGCCGCTTTTCGTTCGCGCCGGACTTACTCGCGGCCGGCGCCGCGATTCTCGGATCTTCCGTCATGGCGACTTCCTCCCTGCTACTAAAGCTGGAGTCGCCCGCGACCCTAACTCCGCCCCAGCCGAGTTGCAACGCGCAACAGGTGTCAGGGATGGG
>CAYRII010000256.1:2065-3904 GCA_964424245.1 uncultured Terriglobales bacterium
GCGTCTCCCAGCGCTTGACCGTACTGACGTCGCGCTTCAGATAGGCGGCAATCTCTTTCCAGGATTCCAGCGGCGCTTCGCCCGCTGGCGCGGCCGGCCCGACGTCTCGGGGCTGCGATTCTTCAACGGCCGGTTTCTCGGGGTGTGTGAAGTAGTCAGTCATGGCATTTTCCTTTCGGACCTGCCTTCCGGCCTCCCGACGTGCGGGAACCGGTGCCACGACGACCCTAGTGTAGTCCTTTTTCACTTGCAATATGCAGGAGAGGCCAGGCAGCCCGATGCGCCGTAATGCGCCACGGGCCTTGCGCTATCCGGGCCGTTCACCCTTCTCACGGGCAAGCGGTCCGCCATCCGCCGCGCGAGGCGACTCCCGTCTTCTATTTCAGTGTGACCGTGGCCTGAAACGGCATTGCGAACCTGCCGCGCACCAGCCTGGGCTGATTCACCCCTTCCTGGCTGAGCAGGCAGGCGGTCTGCAGCGACCCCGCCTCGATGACCCAAGCGCTCGAGCTGATGCGGCTGATCGCGAGGTTGGATCCCTGGCATTCAGTGTCGAAGTCGAGCGGGTCAAAGCGGAGGAACCAGTGTTTTGATTCTCCAGTGGCCGGGTCGGGCGCATCGAATTCGATTCGGAGCCTGACCGGAACATTTGTCTCCCCGACTTCCATTGCCGGCAAATTGCCCTGCAAAGTCCGCCACGCGGTGTTGCGGTATACAAATCCCTGTTGGAAGGGGCTGCTGCATCCGTCCGCAGAGACGCAATCCGAAAAGTCCAGCGAGAGCGTACGGACACCCTTCGTATTGCCGAGCCAGAGCTCGATGTCCGCCGCGTGAGCACCGCTCTGAATATAGGCACTCACTTTTTGCACGTTGTCGATGTACGGCCCTCCGCCATCGCTCCGCACGCGGTCGGCTGAGTCGGCATTCGAATCGCGAAAGCTGACCACGGCGGAGGTGGTCCCGCTTTTGGTTTTGGGTTTCTGCGCCAAGGTTGTCCCAGCCAGCGCGAAGACTGAGGCCACCGTTAGTGCGCTCAGAAATTTGTAAAAACACACCCGTCCTGTCGTCATCACACACCTCTCCTTCTGGATTCCGGCGATCTGGAAAGTTCGTCTGTGGCGGCTCGCCGGGCCCGCCGCCTGTTCCGCTCTACTTCCTACTCCCTATTCCCACCCCCTGCCCAGAGAGCACGGGCAGGAAATTCTCCATCACCCAGATTTCCTGATGGCGCGAATCGTAAACCGGGAAGACCACGCGCTGGCCATCGGGGTGAAACCGCAGCGCCGCGAGTTGAGGCGGACGCAACGAAAGGTCCAGAGGCCGCGGCGCCCCTCCGGAAGCCGGGATCCGCCACACCGGACGGGGCGCAGCCATTTCCCCGAGTTTCTCCTCCTGGCGGATAAAGAGCAGGCTGCCGCCGTCGGGCGTCCAGGCCAGCGCCTGGATTTCCTCCTGGCCCGGGGCACGAAAGAATATGCCCGCTGCCGGAGGGCCTCCGGTGGCCGAGACGACCATCAGCAGATCGGCGCGATATTGCTGCTCCTGCCGTGCGGGGTCGTCGGCGGAATAGGCGATGTGGCGGCCATCGGGTGAAAGCGCCCAGGCCTGAATATTGCGCGCGCGGGCCAGGACAGTCTCCGAGCCGGTGGCGAGGTCGCGCCGCACCAGGCTCGATCGTTCCGGCTGGGAGCCATAGCGCTGGAAGTAAATCGCCCTGCCGTCGGGCGACCACACCGGCCTGGCCCACTCCTGCTCCGCGCCGAAGCGCACCAGCGGGCTGGCCTCTCCCGTTTCCGCGCTGACGCGGTAGAAGCCGCGGCGGCCCTTGGCGTCGCGCCC
>CAYRII010000257.1:0-3891 GCA_964424245.1 uncultured Terriglobales bacterium
CCGCTACCGCGGCTGGAACCTGGAAAACATTCGCCAGGACCAGAGCTACGGCACTCTCTCCAACCCCAAGATCTGGGTCATGCAGGAGTTCAAGAACTCCGAGGCCAACGGGCTGGGCATCCCGCTGCCCAAGGGCAAGCTGCGCTTCTATCGCCGCGACGACGACGGGCGCCTGGAGTTCACCGGCGAAAACATCATCGACCACACCCCTCAGGACGAGCTGGTGCGCGTCTACACCGGCAACGCCTTCGACTTGACCGGCGAGCGCCGCCGCACCAACTTTCGCATGGATTCCATTAAGAACGAATGGGCGGACGAGAGCTTTGAGATCAAGGTGCGCAACCACAAGAAGGAGCCCGTGGAAATCCGCGTGGTCGAGCACCTCTACCGCTGGACCAACTGGGAGATCCGCATGCCCTCGCACAAGTGGATCAAAACCGATGCCCAGACCATCGAGTACCGCGTCACCGTCCCTCCGGACGGCGAACAGGTCATCACCTATACCGTGCACTACTCGTGGTAGGCGCGGGTTGTGAGTCCGGGCAAGAGGGGAGGGCACGACTTCGTGTCGCAGAAGGCGAGAAAAATGAAGCGGCTCTGGCCGCAGCCTACGGGAACCTACTCCGACTCCGGGGCCAGCCCTTCCCGCCCCGCGGGCAGCAGGGGCGCCGGCTCTAGGTCGTAGGGAACTTCAATTTCAACCCAGTGGTCCACGGCATCAATCTCCAGCCGCGCCACGTTGCCCCAAAACGCCAGCTTCCTGCGGTAGATGCCGTCGTCATCGGTGGAGGTCTCCGAATACCCGTGCCGTTCCAGCCGGATGCCCTCGGCGTCGTAGGCGCGGATGGCCATCAATTTGGAAAAGCCCGCTGTGTCAGGAATGTCCAGGGCTCCATCCGCAAAGCTCACGTAGGGCCCGTCGATCTGCAACGCCAGCTCCTCGGGCCCCGCCTCCGCGGGAGTCAGCTTCAGCGTGCTCACTGCGATGGGATACTTCACCTTCACGCTGCCGCGCGCGCGCGCATAGCTCACGACCTGTTCCGAATTCGCGTGGCGAAACCGGATCTCGTCGGAGTACTTTGCGGAGTCGTAGACGCCGCGCTCCAGCTCGTAGGGCACCTTCCGCCCGGCGGCGTTCAGCAGCGTCGCTTCGGAAAACTCCACGTCCACGTAGTGGCTGTTGCTCGTTTTGGGCAGCAGGATTTGCACCTCGGGCGTGTTGTAGCCGAAAACGGCGTGGCTGCGCGCCGACCGGATCTGGATCTCCGCGCGCAGCTCCGCCTCGGTCAGGGTGCGGAAACTGGGGAGCTCATCTTCTTCCAGTTGGATTTTGCGCGTCAGCACGTCCCGATCCGGCATCTGCGCCGGGCATGTCCCGGCCAGCAACACCAACGCTGCCACCCCGCCCATCCACCGCATACGCACCTCCTGCAAGGCGGCGGATGATAGCACGCCCGCGGCCTCGCTTCCCTCCGTGTGATACAAGATTGCGAGCCACATGCTGGGCCTCTTCCACCGCGACCGCTTCGGCCGGCCCCAGATTATCGCCATCCTTTTCCTGCTGGCCTTCCTTTTCCAATGCCTTTGGGCCCTGCATCACGTTCCGCTGGCCGCCGATGAGCTGGCCCTTATCCGCGCCGGGCGCGCCCAATGGCGCGGCGGCTCTCTGGCCGGCGACGCCGCGCACTCGCCCCTGGTGGCGCTGGCCGCCGCCGCTCCCCTGCTCTTCGAGGCCGAGCCCGTTGCCGTCGCCGCCGATCCCGTTCGCCTGCGCTGGCTGGCGCGCCTGCCCTTCGTCTTTTTCGCCCTCATGCTGGGCGGCTCGCTCTGGTACGTGGCCCGCCGCCTCTACGGCAACCCCGGCGGCTACATCGCCCTCGCCCTTTTTTGCTTCTCGCCCCTGGTCGTGCTCCATGCCGCGCGCGTGGACGCCGCCGCGCCTGCTGCCTGGGGACTCTTCGGCGCCCTCTTCACCGCCATCGCCCTGGCGCACACTCTCTATGCGCCGCCGCGCGACCGCCTGCGCCGCACCCTGATGCTGGGCGTGGCCCTCGCACTGGGCGTGGGCGCCGAGTTCCCTGTCGCCCTCGTCGTCCCGCTGCTTGTAGGTGTGGTGTTTTATCTTTCGCCCCAGCGCAGGAAAGCGGCGCTCACTCTGCTCGTACTGGCCGCTGCCATCGCCCTTCTGATTCTGGCGGGCACTTACTTTTTCCAGCCTGCGCCCATCCTCGCTGCATGGCGCGACGCGCGCCTCTTCCGGTTGCGCCCTCCGGTCGTGGCCGGAGGCATTCCCTACGAGGCGCTGGTGGCCTTCCTCGCCGCTCACCTGCCGGGGATGCTCGCGCTGGCGCTGGCGCTCTTTACCATGCTGCGCTCTCCGCGCTCGCGCTACTTCGGCAACCTGGTTCCGCTCTTGGCCGGCGTGCCGCTGTTCCTGGCATCGCTGGCTACGCCCTACTATCTGGGCGTGCACTACCTGGTGCTGGCCCAGCCCTTCCTGGCGCTTTTCATCGCCGGCGTCTTCGCCGACCTTCTGGAAGCAGCCTACGAAGGCCCGCCCGCGCGCCTGGCGCGTCGCGTGCTTCTTTCGTCTCTGGTCGGCCACGCTGCTCTTGGCCTATGGTTGCTTCCGCGATTGGCTGGTACTTAGTCGCAGAGGTCATTGTGTCTCCCGCGCCACTGCACTTTGGTCCTGGTTGCGCCGGCAGTAGAATTTCCCCGTGCCTGCCCTTCGATCGATCCTCGTGGCTCTCCTGCTGGTCGTGCCTGGCGCGGCCCAGGAACTGGTTTCCTTTCCCACCGCGGACGGCGGGCTCATCTACGCCGACCTCTACGGCACGGGCGATCACGGCGTGGTACTGGCGCACGGTGGCCGCTTCAACAAGTCCAGTTGGGAAAAGCAGGCGCGGGCGCTGGCCGAAGCCGGATTTCGCGCCCTGGCCATTGCCCACGCCCAGTTCATCTTCTCGAGCGATCAGGGCGAGCGCCTGATGCGCGCCATCCTGCGCTTCCTCTCCGCGCCATGACCACGCCAACCGGAGTATGATGTCCCTATGCGTCGCGTGCTTGCGCTCGGGCTTCTGGGCGCGCTGGCGGCTCTGCCCCAGGCGTGGGCGCAGATTCGCGGCACGCCGCCCTCCGCCACCTCCATCGGCTCCTCCAGCACTCCCCTGACCCCGGGCGTCCCCGCCAGCGTCACCTCGCTTGGTCCTGCAGGGTTCGCCGATGGCCAGCAAAGAATCGTGCGCTCCGTGCCCGATGCCGCGTCACCCGCGCCCCGCTTCACTCATTTTTTCCCCGCCTTCTTTCCCTATTACTACTCGCCGCCGCAGCCCACGGTAATTGTGGTTGAGTCTCCGCCCACCGTTGTGGTTGTCCCGCAAAGCGCTGCACCCGCCGAACGCCCGCCCGCCGAACCCCTGGTGGTCGAACTGCAGGGCGGCCTGTACGTGGAGCGCTCCGGCCCCCGCGCCGCACAGGGCGAGGAAGACGCAACCGATGACGTTCTCTCCCGCAAGCGCCGTTCCGCGCGCCGCCCCGTCCTCAGCCGGCGGAAAGTGGACCCCCGCCACCCGTTGTCGAAGAACCTCCCGCCACGGTGCTGGTCTTTCGCGACGGCAGCCGCAGAGACGTGCGCAACTACGCCATCGTGGGCGAGATTTTCTGGGACCTCTCCGACCGCCGCGCGCGCAAAATCCTGCTCGCCGAGCTCGATCTCGACGCCACCGCCGCCCTCAACGACGAGCACGGCGTGGACTTCCGCCTGCCCACGGCCTCGTCTCCCAACCAGGTCATGACGCGCCCCTGAGGGTTCGATGTTTGACTGATTAGGCCCTTTTTTCCCGCCCTCTTTTCCGCTCCCTTTTGTGCTATAATTCTGTTTGCTCTTCT
>CAYRII010000258.1:0-3890 GCA_964424245.1 uncultured Terriglobales bacterium
CGAGAACCCGCGGCCCACGCGCGCCGAGGCCAGCGACGTGGCCAACGCCATCTTCGACGGCACCGATGCGGTCATGCTCTCCGCGGAGACCGCCATCGGCCAATGGCCGCGCGAGGCCGCGGCCATGATGGCGCGCATCATCGTGGAGGCCGAGGCCAACATGAGCGATGCCCCGCGCCGCCGCCGCGAGGGCCAGCTTACTTCCATCTCCGAAACCATCTGCGAGTCCATTGCCCACGCCGCCCACCAGGTCAACATGAACGCGATCGCCGTCTTCACCGAAACCGGCAATACCGCGCGTCTCATCTCCAAGTACCGGCCGCGCGTGCCCATCTACGCTTTCACGTCGGTTCCGGCGGTGCGCAACCGCATGAACCTGCTGTGGGGCGTAACGCCCATGCACTCCGAGGTTGCGCCCTCGGCCGACGACATGGTCTATGCCGCCGAACAAGCCCTGGTGGAGCGCAAAGCGGTGCGCGCGGGCCAGGTGGTGGGCGTGGTGGCGGGCACGCGTATGGCGTCGGGCTCGACCAACTTTATGCGCCTGCATGTGGTGGGAAAGCTGCCGGGCAAGGCGCGGTCAAAAGGGAAAACAAAGGTGCGGCGCGCGCACGGCTAGTTGATCCAGGGACCGCGGTGCTCGCCGTTTTTCTTGCCTGCCGGGGGCGCCATCTCGTCGGACTTGGAGTCCGGCGCGTTGGGGTCGCGGTCAAGCTTCCGCATGTAAACCTCGAACTTGCGCGCGGCGTGGCGGCGTTGGTAGCGATGGAACGCGTTGCGCAGTCCAAACCAGCGCTCGCTGAAAGAGAAAAGCACGCCGCGGTCGAGCATGAACTTCACGTAGAGATAGCCGAAGAGCAGCCCGCCGAGATGGGCGATGTAGGCCACCCCGCCCGCCTCACCCAGCGCGCCCGCCAGAGAAATGAAAATGAGAACACCGACGAAGTACTTGGCGCGGATGAGAAAGGGGAAGGGGAACATCATGAGCTCGCGGTCGCCGAAGAGCATGCCGTAGGCCATCAGGATGCCGTAAACGCCGCCCGAGGCGCCGATGGTGACGGTGGCAGGAGACAGGCCCAGCAAGCCGGTGTAGGAAAAGACCACCGAAGTCAGGGCCGCACCCAGCACGCCGAAGAAATAAAACTCCAGAAACTGACGGCGTCCCCAGGCCATCTCCAGCAGCGCGCCGAACATCCACAGCGCCAGCATGTTGAATCCCACGTGAAAGAAGCCGCTGTGCAGGAAGGAATACGTAAAAAGCTGCCAGAGCCATCCGTGCGTGACCGCCGCCGGAATCAGGCCGAAGAGAACCACTACCTGGCCCGCAACCTGGGGCGCAGCCCGGCCCACGAGCAGCAGGAGCAGATAAATCCCCGCGTTGACCAGCACCAGCCACTTCACCGCGCGGGTGAAGGGTGGGAAGCTGAGCGTAACCTGGGTGTTGCGATACATGAGCGCAGTTCTCAGGGTAACAGGTTAGTCAGGCGGCGGGAAATGGGCGCGGCGGCGGCTTTCGCAAGGAACCGGATGCTCAGCGTTGCGGCGCGGGCACGACGGGCAAACTGCGATTGCCGCGAGTGCTCACGGCGCGCACGGCGAAGATGACGTTGTCCTTGGAGCGCTTGAGCGTGACCTGGGTGACGTTGCCCACGGGCTCGATGTTCTCCCACTCTGCCGCGGTGGTGGTGCGCCACAGCACCTCGTAGCCGCGGAGGAAATCACCGGGCGGCGCCTCCCAGGTGAGCGTGGAATCGTTCTCCAGTTGCCGGGCCAGCAGACGGACGTTTTTCGGCGGAGCCGGCGCCCAGGCCAGCGCAGCCAGGGTAGCGGCGTTCAGGCGCGCCACGTTGGCAACGTATTCGTAGTCCACAAACTTGGGCAGGTCGCCGTACTCGATGCCGGCCTCGGTGCGCGGATTCTGGTGCTGGTGGTTGTAGTCCTCGCGATACTCGGTGAAGCGGACGGCGGCGTAGCCCTCCTGGTTGAAGGCGGTGTGGTCGCCGCCGCGCAGGTAGCGGTCGCGGCGGAAGATCAGCTTGGGACCGAAGGGTCCGGAGAGGTATTGGCGGGCGATTTCGCGAATGGTGCGGGCAAGCTGGCGGGAGGCGGAATCGTTTTCACCGCCGGCGGAGCGCAGCTGGCGGACTTCGGCCTCGGTGGCGGCCAGGGGAACGCCCTCGGAAAAAACGCGCACGATGGAGTTGTCCTGCAGAGTGTCGCCGGGCGTGCGGTTACCGCCCACGATGTCGTTGTTGAGCACGCCCTCGATGTTCCAGCCCGCGGCGCGGGCGGTGTGCGCGAAATGGCGCGCGCCCAACAGGCCCTGCTCCTCGCCCACCACGGCGAGAAACACGATGGTGGCGGGGAAGCGGTAGCGGCTGAGCACGCGCGCGCACTCCAGGCTGACGGCCACGCCGGAGGCATCGTCGTTGGCGCCGGGGGCGTCGCCCGCGGGGTCAAGCGGGTCGCTGTTGCGGGAATCGTAGTGGCCGGTGACCACGTAGACGCGGCCGGCATTCTCGGGGTCGGTGCCCCGCAGGGTGGCCATTACGTTCATCATCTGGGTGGGCTGGGGGACGCGCTCCATGGGCTGCTGCAGGAAGCCCTGGAACTCGACCTCCAGGCAGCCGCCGCAGGCGCGGGAGTAGCGCCGACGCCACGGCCCGCGGCCGCCGACTCCGGATCCGCCGCGGAAAGGGAGTGCCGGGTGCCGAAAGAAGCCAGCTTGTGGATGTTGGATTTGATCTGGGCCGCCGAGACCTGCCTCAGGGCAGCCGCAATGCGGGCATCCACATCCCGCCCCCGGGAAGCGCGGCCGGACTGCGCGGCTGCGCCCGCCCCGAGCATCAGCAAGAGCACCGCCGTCCACAGCGAGCGCCTGGCGAGCAACGTCCCCTCCCCAACAAAAATATTTGCTTCCCGGGCCTCGGAAGCCTTGACGGTGGAATCAAGAGAATCTAAATATAACAGGGGTGTGGCGCTGCAGCCGCATCCCATACATGGGGGAGGCAATCATGGTTTGTCCCGAGTGCGAAGCGGATCTCGACATCGAGGAAGGCGATGTGGATGAGGGCGAGATCATCTCCTGCGTGGAGTGCGGCACGGACTACGAAGTGGTGACCGCCAAGCCGCTGGAGATTAACCGCGTGGAAGAGGAGGAAGACGACGACGACGAAGAAGAGGAGGAAAGCGAAAACGGTGACTCCTCGTAAGCGGACCCTGCGCTTGCGCCTGTCGGTGCTGGCCCTTGCGGGGCTGGTGTTGGGGGCGTTGTCCGCCGTTGCCGTGGCGCCGGAGAAGGACAAGCCCAAGGTCAAGCCCTACGCGCTGATCTTTGGTACAGTTTTCGGCCCGGACTACCGGCCCGTTTACGGGGTGAAAATCAAGATCCGTCGCGCCGACCAGACGAAAGCCAAGTGGGAGCTGTATTCGGACCGCCGGGGCGAGTTTGCCCAGCGGCTGCCTGCGGGCAAGGCGGAATACGCTGTCTGGGCCGAGCGGAAAGGGCCCAAAGACGCGCCCCGGGTGGAGGTCAAGGTACAGGTGGAAAACGACGAACGTGTGGACATCAGTTTGCATCTAAAGGACTAATGCGAGCCAAATCAGCCAATTCGGGCATTGCAGCAAGGTGGGCCGTGCAGGCCCTGGGGGCGGTCCTAGTGGCTACGGCACTGCTGGCCACGGGTGCAGCCGCCCTGGAGGCCGACAAGGATAGCGCGCCGCAAACGCGCACCCTCACGGGCCAGGTCTTTGCCAAGGGCGACAGCCCGGTGGCGGACGCCGTGGTCTACCTGAAGAACTCGAAGACCCAGACGGTGAAGACCTACATCGCCGACGAGAGCGGCGCCTATCGTTTTCTGGGGCTTTCGCCCAACGTGGACTACGAGGTC
>CAYRII010000259.1:0-3875 GCA_964424245.1 uncultured Terriglobales bacterium
AGTCTTCCGCGCGGATTTCCGACCAGCAGGAAGGACAGAAGAACGTCATCGGCGCGTCCCCCGGGCCATCAAATCCGCCGAAGCAGGCGCGCGGCTGCTCGGCGCCGGCGCTAGGGATAAACTTCCAGATCGGTCATCGTGATCAGCCGGTTTCCAGCCATTTCCCGCAGGTGTGGCAGCACGCGCGCGACCGCTTCCGGAGTGTCGATGTAATCGATCACCAGCGGCAGTTTTCCGCCGGCGTCCACCAGCGAAGTGGTGACTACCCCGGCGGCGCGCGTGAACCCGGCAACCCCGCGCAGCACCGTGCCTCCGGCGCAGCCTTCCTGTTCGAGGAAGCGGAGAATTTCCAGGTGCAGCGGGCGTCCGCGCCACTTGTCGGCTTCGTTGATGTAGATGGTCACGCGCCGCACTTTGCTGTTGAGCATCTCACACGCTCCGGGCCAGCACCGCGCCGAGCACGGCGCCGGCCAGCGCCAGCAGATTGTTGCTCAGGATGTTGGAAACGGCCATCCAGTAGTGTCCCTGCTGGTAAAGCACCATCGTTTCGTAGCTGTAACTGGAAAACGTGGTGTAGGCGCCACAAAACCCGATGGCGAGGAACAGCCGCAGAGTGTAATCGCTGAGCACGCGTTCCGTGGTCCAGATCAGGAAAAACCCGAGCACCAGGCTGCCGCTGAAATTGATGAGCAGCGTGGCGTAAGGGAATCCGGGGCCCAGCCAGTGCAGCATCGCGCGGTTGACTAGGTACCGCGCGTTGGCGCCCAGAAAGCCCCCCAGCCCGATGTACAGAGCCTCTCGCCACATTTGTTCGCTCAGCCCCGGCGCTGCGAGGTGCGATTCTATCCCACTTCATTGCCGCTCAGGATGCCGTCCAATTCCCGTTCGAACGCGGCCAGCAGATTTCGCCGGGCCTGCTGCGCAGTCTGGGCCACCGCCCGGGTCTGCTCCGAGCTTTGCTTCATCGCTGCGGCGCGGTGCAATGCGTCGAAGACGGCGGCGCCGCCTTCCTGGACGTGGCGGTTCAGCGCGGCCAGAAATTCCCGCGTGCTTTTCTCCAGGCGGTCGCCCAGGTCCGTGCGCAGACGGCCGGCGTGGCGCCCCAGCTCGGAGCTGGACAGAAAGCGCAACTGGGAACGCAGATACCTCTGGAAGAGAAATCCCGGCAGCAGAAGCGGGAACCGGCCCAGGCCCCAGCCGGTGAGCTCTTCGACGGCGAGAGAGAACCCGGACTCCGCGTGCAGGCGCTCCGGCAGGGGCGCCGCGCGCCAGGCAAAACCGAATTGTTCGGCAGCGGCGTGCTGAATCTGTTCCACGATTCCTTCGGCCTCGCGGGCGAATCGCGTTGTCAGCGCCTCGAAAGATTCGCGGAGCGCTTTCTCTTCCGCCGCGCGCCACCCTTCGAAGATGTCTCCAATCCGCGCCGCCAGGGCCTGCTCCACGCGGCGCACCAACTGGCGGTTCGGGAGCGCCCGGTACTCTTCCACGCACGCTTCCAACCGCCGGACGAGCGCCGGTTCCTCCTCCTCGGTGAACCGGTTCAGGCGGCTCTGTAACTCCCCTTCGAGCGAGCGAATCTCGGCGCGCAGGATGTGCTCAACCTCGCGGCGGCGCACCTCGAGTTCCTGCCATCGCCGCTCGATGCGCCCAATTTTTTCGGCCAGCTCGGCAGCGGTCAGGGCCCGTGCGTGCGCTTCCAGTTCCAAGCCGAGCAACTCGTCGCGGAGGAGGCGCCGCACCCCCGCCGTGGTGGAACGCACCAGAACATCCTGGCTGTGTGCGGCCACGTAGCCTTGGAGCGCGTCCAGCAGAGCGGGCAGGCGGCTCGTTTGAAGCTGCGCGGCATCCGCGGGCTCCGCGCCGGGCAGGGCCTGGCGCGCGGAGACCGCAAACAGCCGCAGCTCGCCGGCGGGCATCTGCGTGCGGATGGCCTGGCGTGTGAATTGCAGAATTTCCTCGCGCTCTGCCGGAGTCACCTGGTCGGTCTTGTTCATCACGAAGAAGATTTTCTCCACCTGCCCGCGGATGTGGTGGAGGAACTCGAGCTCGGGCAAGCTCAGCGGAGCTTCCGGCGAAAACACAAAAATGGCGGCGTCGGCGCGAGGCACAAACTGATAGGCCACCTGCGTATTGTGCTCGAAGAGCGAGCCGATTCCCGGAGTGTCCACCAGGCAGAGACCGTCGCGCAGCCACGGGGAGGGCACACCGACTTCCACCTCCACAACATTCTTCGAGTTGTGCGGGTTCCCCATTTCGGTGACGAACTCGGGAAGCAGCGCGGGCGAATACTCCTGCGTAGCGCCGTTTTGAAAGAGGACGCGCACCTGGGCATCATCGCCGTAGCGCACAATGGTCACAATCGAGGTCACCGGAAGCACGCCGGTGGGCAGCAGTTCCTGGCCAAGCAGGGAATTCAGCAGCGTGGTCTTGCCGCGCTTGAACTGGCCGAGGAACACCAGGTAGAATCGCCGGTCGCGGAATTTGCGGGCGGCGGCGGCCAGCTCGTTCCGGCGTTCAGGAGTGAGGATTCCCGGCCCGGCTTCTTCGAGGCGGTTCAGGGCGGACTGCAAGCGTCCGGCGGCGTCGGCCCGGCTGGTGGACGATGGCGCAGCGAGCCTCGCGTCATTCATAGTGCGGCGCGACCCCCGCTCCAAAAAACTCCCCTCTCCGGTGGCGCAGCATGTAATCCGTGTGGACGAGCTCGGCTTTGATTTGGCGGCCGTAGTGGTAGCGCGGCAGGGCCGCCAGACGGCACATTTCCACGATGGCGCCGGGGAGCGCGCCGCTGCGCTCCAGCACTTTTTCGGCGAAGTCCTGCCACTCGCAGGAGACCAGCCCGAAGCGCCGGATGCAGCGCTCGAGCAGCTCGCGCGCGGCAACTTCTCCGAGCGGCCCCAGGCGCAGGCGCAGGCGGTCGTGCCAGTAGAGGCTCCAGGCCGCGCCGACGTCCTGTTCCTTGTGCCCGCGGGCGAGCAAATAGACGGGCGTATCCGCGCGCCACTGGATGTCTTTCAGCAGCCGGGCCAGCGCGTGGCTAAGCGGGGGGAAGTGGTCGAGGAGAATCCAGCAGGGCTGCTCTTTGGCCGCCGCCAGCAGAATTCCTTTCAGTCGCAGGCTGGTTTGCCGCCGCACCCAGCCTTCCACGGAACGGGAGGCAGCTTCTTTGTCTCCGCGCTTCCGCGCCACCACCGCGTTGCCGGTTTCGCCGAGATGCGTCATCACTTGCCGCAGCAAATCCTGCCCGCGGCAGACTCCCGAAAGGTAGATCGAATCTCGCGTGACCGCCGGAAAACGCCGCAGGGCTCGCGCGGCGAGCGCCGTCTTGCCCGCGCCCGCCGGGCCGTACACCAGGCAGCTTCGCCGCGCGCGCAGCGCTTCTCCGAACGCGCGCTCCTCATCGCCGCGTCCCACCCACAGTTCCGGCTCGGCCGGCCAGCTCATTGCGCGTCCTCGTGCATGGCCCCGACTTCCCGCAGCAGCACATCCAGGCTTTCGTCCAGGGCTTTGCGCAATTCCGGCTCGAAGCTGACACCGAAGCCCTTCATCCGCTTCGGCCGGCAGTCTTCCAAAATCACCCAGGCGCTGGAAAGCTCGGCCATCAGCAACTGGCGGATGTCCACCGGGTGATTCTGCAAGCCGAACCGCGCGGCAAACTCGTGCAAGTGCTCGCGCAACTTGCGCAGTTTTTCCAGCAATCGCGCGCTGGATTCCTCGGCGAGGGTGTTGCGGACGGGCTTGATGATGCCGGGCGCCTGCTGCTGCGTGAGCAGCCGCTCCATCCGGTCGAGCGCCTGCTCCAGCAACTGCACGGTTGCTTCAGCCCGGCGCTGATGAAATTCATGGAGCTGGAACGCCATCATCACCTCCCCTTCAGG
>CAYRII010000260.1:0-3851 GCA_964424245.1 uncultured Terriglobales bacterium
CGCGCCCCAGAAAGCGGACCACGCCTTCCACACCCGCATCTTGCCAGTCCAGGTCGCGGTCGGGCGGCGCGGCAAACAGAACATAGAGGCGGGCGGCATCCGCGCCGTAACGCTCCACCATTTCATCCGGCGTCACCACGTTGCCCAGGTTCTTGGACATCTTGGCGCCGTCCTTGATCACCATGCCCTGGGTAAACAGGCGCGCCACCGGCTCCTGGTTCTCGATCAGCCCCATGTCGCGCATCACCTTGGTCCAGAAGCGCGAGTAAATCAGGTGCAGGATGGCGTGCTCCACGCCTCCGATGTACTGGTCAATGGGAAACCAGTAGCGCACGGCTTTGGAATCCAGCGCGGCGGAGTCCAGCCGCGCGCTGGTGTAGCGGTAGAAGTACCAGGAGGAATCGACGAAGGTGTCCATGGTGTCGGTCTCGCGCCGTGCCGGGCCGCCGCAGCGGGAGCACACCGCGTGGACGAACTCGGGCACGCGCCCCAGCGGCGAGCCGCCCTGCAGCGTAATCTCCACGTTTTCCGGCAGCAGCACGGGCAAGTCTTCCTCGCGCACCGGCACCAGGCCGCAGCTTTCGCAATAGAGCATGGGGATGGGTGTGCCCCAGAAGCGCTGGCGAGAGATGCCCCAATCCTTCAAGCGATAGGTGACGGTTGCGTGCCCAAAGCCATGTTTTTCAGCGTGCTTTGTCATGCTCGTCATGGCCTCTTCGCAGCCCAGCCCGCTGAACTCTCCGGAGTTGATGAGCAGGCTGTCGGTGTGCGTAAAGGGCAGCAGCGGGTCTTCTGCTTCGCCCGATTCCGGGGGCTCGCCGGCGCGCCGCGGCAGGATGACCACGCGGATTTCCAGGTCGTATTTTTTGGCGAAGTCGTAGTCGCGCTCGTCGTGCGCGGGCACGCTCATGATGGCGCCTGTGCCATAGTCCATGACGACGTAGTTGGCCACCCAAACTGGCAGGCGCTCCTGGTTGAAGGGATTGACGGCAAAGCGCCCGGTGTCCACGCCGTGCTTTTCGATGGCGCCCACATCGCCTACCTCGCGCGCCTTCTGCTGCTCGGCGATGAACTCTTCCACCTTTTCCTGCAGGTCGGGGTCAGCCGCCGCCAGCTCCGCCACCAGCGGATGCTGGGGCGCCAGTTGCACCGAGGTGGCGCCGTAGATGGTGTCCACGCGCGTGGTGAACACGGTGATCATGCCGCCGGCGTCGCCCTCCAGGCGGAAGTCAATGCTTGCGCCCTCGCTGCGGCCGATCCAGTTGCGCTGCATGACGCGCACTTTTTCCGGCCAGCCCGCGAGTCCATCCAGGTCGCGCAGCAGTTCTTCGGCGTAGTTGGTGATGCGCAGGAACCATTGCTCCAGCTCCCGCTGTTCCACTGTAGTGTCTTCGTGCCGCCAGCACACGCCGCCCTCCACCTGCTCGTTGGCCAGCACGGTGGCGCACTTGGGGCACCAGTTCACGCGGCTCTTCTTGCGGTAAGCCAGACCCTGCTCGTAAAGCTTGAGGAAGAACCACTGGTTCCAGCGGTAATAGTCCGGCAGACAGGTGGTGACCTCGGTGGACCAGTCGTAAGCAAATCCCAGGCGCTGCATCTGCGCCTTCATGGCGTCGATGTTGCGCAGCGTCCACTGGCGCGGCGGCGTGTTGTTCTGGATGGCGGCGTTCTCCGCGGGCAGGCCGAAGGCGTCCCAGCCCATGGGGTGAAGCACGTTGTAGCCGCGCATCCACATTTGACGGGCCAGGGCATCGCCGATGGCGTAGTTGCGCACGTGGCCCATGTGCAGCGCGCCCGAGGGATAAGGCAGCATTTCCAGCACGTAGTACTTGGGACGCGGCGAGGTGGCGGCCTCGGCGCGGTAAAGCGACTCCTCCGCCTGCCAGCGCGCCAGCCACTTCTTCTCGAAGGCGTGCGGCTGGTAACGCTCGTCGCGCGCCGCAGCAGCGGCAGGCGCGGCCGGTTTTGCTTTCGCTGGCTTGTTCTTTCCCTTAGCCATGATGTTGGCGGCGCGCCGTTTTGGCCGCTGCCCCGCGCTTCCCTTCTTCTTTCACCAGCGACTTCAGCCGCGCCACGTTGCGCCGGTCATCGCCCGGGCGGTCGATGGGCGTCTCGGCGATGAAGGCCGCATGATGCAGCCGCGGATCGTTCAACAGGCGGCGGAAGGCTGCCAGCCCGATGGTGCCCTGTCCCACGTGCTGATGGCGGTCCAGCCGCGAGCCGCGTTCCGCCTGGGCGTCGTTCATGTGCCAGACAGCCACATTGTCCAGACCCACGGTGGCCTGCAGCCGGGCCAGCGTCTTCCTCCATCCATCTTCGCTCACAATGTCGTATCCGGCAACGTGCGTGTGGCAAGTGTCGATGCAGGCGGCCACGGGGGCCACCGCGCGCAGGCGCTCCACCAGCTCCGCCACCTGCTCGAAGCTGCCGCCGAGGGAGAACTCGGCACCTGCGGTGTTTTCCATCAGGATGCGCAGCGGCCCCATCTCCAGCCCGCCGGTGGCGCGCGCGATGCCCTCCACCACGCGCGCCACGCCCGCTTCCCGGCTGCTGCCGCGGAACGAGCCGGGATGCAGCACCAGGAACTCCGCGCCCAAGGCAAGCGCGCGCTCCACTTCGCCGCGGAAGGCCTCCACCGAGCGCGTGTAGAACTCCGCATTCGCCCCCGCCAAGTTCACCAGGTAGTTGACATGAATCACCAGGGGCGACAGGCCGTAACGCTCCCGCAAGGCGCGCATGCGCTCGCACTCGGCGGCGCTGAGCTGCCAGGGCTTCCACTGCCGCGGGCTGGAGGAAAAAATCTGCAGCGTGTTGCAGCCCAGCCGGTAAGCGCGCTCGGCGGCGTTGGCCGCTCCGCCCGCCACCGAGGTGTGGATGCCGATGCGCCGCGCAGTGAGCCGCGGCCGCTTCCGCGGCGGCGGCAGCTTGAGGATGTCCTGTTCCTGGGCCATGGAGCGCGGCATGCAAAAATCCTACCTGATCCGGCAAACAGGTCGAAACTTTCGAACGTTTCACGTTCTCCACCCGCGCGGCCGGCGGATTGCCCCGGCGGCGCGGCCCGTTTACACTGGGAGCGCGGAGGCCACGGGAATGCTGGTCGTCATGCAGGCGCACGCCACCGAAGAGCAGGTGCGGGCGGTCTGCGAAAAAATCGCGGCGCTGGGATTTCGCGCCCACCCCATGCCGGGCGCCTCCCGCACCGCCATCGGCATCACCGGCAACCAGGCGCCCATCGAGGGCGGCGGCCTGGAGCAGATGCCGGGCGTCGGCGAGCTGATTCGCGTCACCAAGCCCTACAAGCTGGTGAGCCGCGATGGGAAACCGGAAGACACGGTGATTCGCTTTGCCGGCTCCGCGGCCACCATCGGCGGCCCGGAACTGGCCGTGATGGCCGGTCCCTGCGCCATCGAAAGCCGCGAGCAGGCCTTTGCCGTGGCCGAGCGCGTGCAACGCGCCGGAGCGCAGTTTTTCCGCGGCGGCGCTTACAAGCCCCGCACCTCGCCCTATTCCTTCCAGGGACTGGGCGAAGAGGGGCTGCGCATCATGGCCGACGTGCGCCGCCAGTTCGGCCTGCTGGTGGTGACCGAGGCGGTGGACTCCGAGTCGCTCGACCTGGTGGCCGAGTACGCCGACATCATCCAGATCGGGGCGCGCAACATGCAGAATTTTTCCCTGCTCAAGCGCGCCGGCCGCGCCCAGAAGCCGGTGCTGCTCAAGCGCGGCATGTCCGCCACGCTGGAAGAGTTCCTGATGGCCGCCGAATACATCATGGCCGAGGGCAATTACAACGTCATCCTCTGCGAGCGCGGCGTGCGCACCTTCGCCGACCACACCCGCAACACGCTCGACCT
>CAYRII010000261.1:0-3842 GCA_964424245.1 uncultured Terriglobales bacterium
TTGTACGCTCTCGCCGGAATCGCCTTCGTACTGGCACCCGGCAGGGTCTTTGACCTGATCAACGCGGCGGGGCGATGGTGTGGCTTGCCCGGCATGCCTTACCCGGTGGAAAACTTCTGGTTGGCTCTTGCGTTCTCTATGATGATGACCATAACGGCGTTGAGTTTCATGGCGGCGCGCGACATTCGCAGGTACCGCTATGCGGTTTCCCACAGCTTGACCCCTCCACCTCTCTCCTCCTCCCCTGCGGCTTAGACTCACTGCGTTGGCTCCATTCGTCAGCCGCGCCATTCGCTTGAAGAATTCATTAGGTGCTAGAGCAAAGCTGTGCTACTATAAGGTCGCGTTTGTTGCTCTTGTAAAACCTTTGGATTCGTTCAACGGGGCTGCAAGGTCAACCTTGCGGCCCGTTTTTCTTTGACGGCTGGAGGCGGTCGAGAGACACCAAATAGCTCAAACAGAGAGAAGGAATGACATTGAAAGAACAAGGTACAGTGAAGTGGTTCAACGCCAGCAAGGGCTACGGGTTCATCCAGCGCCAGTCCGGCGAAGACGTCTTCGTGCACTTTTCGGCGATCCAGTCCGAAGGCTACAAGACGCTCAACGAGGGCCAGGCGGTTGAATTTGAAGTCCGCAAGGGCCCCAAGGGTCTGCAGGCCGAGAACGTCACCAGCCTCTAACAAGTAAGGGCGAGCCCGCCTAGCGGGCTCGCCTTTCTTTATGCTCGACCTCCCGATCAGTTCGGGACAAGGAGAAGCAAATGGCAAAGCTCTACGTCGGGAACCTTTCGTTTGATGTCACGGACGATAGTTTGCAGCAACTGTTCAGCAGCAACGGGTTTCAAGTCGCGTCGTCGCGCGTCATCCGCGACCTCGACACCGGGCGCTCCCGGGGTTTCGGCTTTGTCGAACTGGCCCCAGGCGAGGACATGGCTCGGGCCATCACCCAACTGAACGGGTTTAACCTGGAAGGCCGCGTTCTGCAGGTAAACGAAGCGCGTCCTCAGGCATCCCGCGGGGGCCGCGGCAGTTTTCAGGGCGGCCGAGGCGGTCACGGAGGGCGCGGCCACGGTGGCCGCCGTCGTTTCTAAGTTGCAATTGGCTGTTCCAGCACCGCGCGCCCCGAGTTTCGGACGGCGGAGACGGAGGCTTTGTGAAGATGCTCCAGGCAGGTCAGTACATCAAGCACGACCAATACGGCTTCGGTGTTGTCACCGCATCCGACGCCGAACGCACGACAATTGACTTCGATGCCCACGGGATCAAGAAATTTGTTACCAGCCTCATGGTTGCCAAGTTGGTCGGGGAAGCGCCCCCGAGGCCCCTGCGCTACAAGCGCCGGAAGAAAGCGTCCGCCGTCCCCGCTCCGGTCGAGAGCGCGGCAGGCCCCAGGTGAGCGAGAAGATTTACGTCCAGTACCTCGGCTTCGAGTCCAAGGCCGAGGTTCGCGAGTACACCTTCTGCGTGCGGGAAGTTTCGCACGAGCCGCGCGAGTTCATACTCACGATTGCGAACGAAGCCTTCGTTTCCCATCGTGCCCGCTATCAGGACGCGCCCGATATCTGCTATGTCAAGCTCCAGCGCGAACTGGCCACCTATGCCAACCATCCCCCGGAGACGCACTTCCAGATCACCGACACTGAACTGGACGATTACCGCGCTGCCAAAAGGACTACTCCCCCCAAGCCGATAAACGCCGGCTAGGTTTGGCCTACCAAGTGGCATGAATTGGGCACGTCGGTGGAGTTACCATCGCGCCCGGGGCTAGTAGCTGCACGATCAACGTCACCTTCACCCCCACGGCAAAAGGACTAGGAAGGGAGAATTTAGCCATCACCGACAACGGCGCTGGAAGCCCACACAAAGTTTCCCTGACGGGCGCAGGGTTCGCAGCAAATAATCGCAACGCCTGACGCACGCCCTATGTTTGAAACCCCCTGACCTGCTCAAGGACACCTGCACTCCGCTGCGGCGGATGAAGTTTCTGCAATTGAAAATAGATGCCCTTCGATTCGCCTTGCTCGCCCAGGGCAATCCCGCCAAGAGGCGGGATTGGCTGGGACGCCTGGAGTCGCAGTCGGGGAGTACCTGCGGCCCTCAACTCTTTCCGGTGGTGAACGCCAGAGTAAGAAGGGTCTTTTGCTCGACTTCGTGTGCCTTGGCGGAACCGGTTGCGGGGCTGGCGCTCGCCGAGCGCTTCACCGAGCGCACGGGGCGCTCGCGGGCGATTCGTTCCAGGCGCGGCAGAACGTAGAACAGCGCGCCCATATTGGCCGGCTCCTCCTGCACCCAGACGAACTCTCTGGCCGCCGAATGCCGCTCAAGCTCTTCAGCGAGTTCCGCCTCGGGGAACGGATAGAGCTGCTCGAGAAAAACAATGGCGGTAGACCGGTCGCGGTGGCGCTTGCGCTCGCGTCGCAGCTCGTGGCCGATCTTGCCGGTGCAAACCAGCACGCGGCTGGCCCGCCACGGCGGGCTGGCGCGTTCAATCTCCGGCTCGCCGATCACCGCCAGGAAGCGCTTCCGGGAAAATTCCTCCAGAGAGGAACTGGCGTCGGGGTGGCGCAACATGCTTTTGGGCGTGAAGACCACGAGCGGCTTGCGCCAGCGGCGCAGCGCCTGGCGGCGCAGCAGGTGGAAGTATTGGGCCGCGGTCGAGGGCTGGCAGACCTGGAGGTTGTCTTCCGCCGCGAGTTGCAGGTAGCGCTCGATTCGCGCGCTTGAGTGCTCCGGCCCCTGGCCTTCGTAGCCGTGCGGGAGTAGCAGCACGATCCCCGAGAGCAGGCCCCACTTGTCCTCGCCCGCGGCGATGAACTGGTCGATGATCACCTGCGCGCCGTTGGCGAAATCGCCGAACTGCGCTTCCCAAAGCACCAGCGCCTCGGGGTAGTCGCGGCTGTAGCCATACTCGTAGCCCAGGACCGCCGCCTCCGAAAGCACCGAGTTGTAGATTTCAAATCGCGCCTGGTTGGGCGCGACATGGCACACCGGCACACATTCCTGTTCGGTCTCGACGTCAACCAGCACCGCGTGCCGCTGATTGAACGTGCCGCGCTGGCTGTCCTGGCCGCTCAGGCGCACCGGGACGCCTTGCTGCACGAGCGACCCAAAGGCGAGCGCCTCAGCCATGCCGAAGTCCACCGGACGTTCCCCGCGGCCCATCTCCGCGCGCTGTTCGAGCAGCCGCTTCACCTTCGGGTGGATGGCAAAGCCCTCCGGATAGCGGGTGAGCGCCTCGGTAATCTCGCGCAGCTCTTCGCGCGCCACCCCGGTATCCACTTCGTAGGAGGGTTTGTAGTGCCCGCCTTTGTAATCCGACCAGTAGTCCGGCAGCCGACGCAGCACCGGATTCTTCTTCAGCGTGCCGGCTTTCTTCTGCGCGGCCTCGAGCTCGCCGCGGATCTCCTCGGCGCGTGCCGAAGCATCCGCATGAATCTTTTTGGCATAAGACTGCCACAGCGGCGGGTGGTCCTTGATTTTCTGATACAGCAGCGGCTGGCTGATCGTCGGGTCGTCCACTTCGCTGTGGCCGTGGCGGCGGTAGCCGATCAGGTCCACGACAACATCGCTCGCGAACGCATAGCGGTATTCCACCGCCAGGCGCGCTGTGCGCACCACCGCATCAGGGTCCTCAGCATTGACGTGGAAGATGGGGATCGGCAGGCGCTTGCCGAGGTCAGCTGCAAACCGCGAGGAGTGGAGTTCCTCAGGGCGAGTTGTGAAGCCGATCAGGTTGTTGACGATCACGTGCACCGTGCCGCCCACCGAGAAACCTTTCAGGCCGACCATGTTCAGCGTTTCCGCCCAGATGCCCTGCCCGGCAAATGCTGCGTCGCCGTGCAT
>CAYRII010000262.1:0-3815 GCA_964424245.1 uncultured Terriglobales bacterium
CTGTATTTCGCCCGCAGCTTCAAGCAGTCGGCTGCGGGCTTGATTTTTTCCCTGACGTTTTTCCCCTACCGCCGCATGGCTGTTTGGCATAGCGTCCCCGCTTGCGCTAGTCTGGGGCGCACCTTGCCTGGTTCTGTTGAGGCTCACACGGGGGTGGGCCGTGACGCGAAAGTTCGTTTTCCTCGCCCTTGCGGCATCTTGGCTTGTCGGGGACATCCTCATCTCAAGCGCGCTCGCCCAGGATGAGGTCTGGAAGCGACTGACCCTTCAGGCTGCGCAATACCAGCTGCAGGGAAAATTCGCCGAACAACTCAACTCTGACCTGGAAGCCCTCAGGGTTGCCACTGCCACATTTGGCGCCGAGCACCGCAAGACGGCTTTGTCCCATGTCGGAGTCGGGCTGGCCTATGAAAACCGGGGCCGGTACGAAGAATCAGAGGAGCACTTTCGGCGCGCGCTGGAGATCTTTCAGAAAGTGCGCGGCCCCGTTCACCCTGACGTTGCCCTCTCATTGGACGAGCTGGGCGGGCTCTACTTCCTTCAGGGCAGGTACGCTGAGGCGGAAGCCACGCTGCAGCAGGCCGTGAACATCGAGGAGCGAACCTATGGGCGCGGGCACGTGGTCACCAGCGTCACCATGGGACGGCTGGCTTCCGTCTTTGAAGCTCAGGGCAAATACGCCGACGCGGAAGCCACCATGCGCCGCGCCGTGGAACTGGTGGAGAGCCTCTCCTGGCCCCGCAATGCCGATAGCGGACTGGCCTTGGCCAATCTCGCTGGATTCTTCCTGCGCCAAGGCCGTTTCGAAGAAGCCGAGGCCCTCTACCGTCGCGTGCTCAAGCTCATCGCCATGCGGCAAGGTTCCCTGGTTGGCCACCCCTATGTGCGGGCCACCACGGCGGTCGCGCTGGGCTCGCTCTATCGCGCCCAGGGCCGGCACGCCGAGGCGGAGGCGGAAATTCGCAAGGAGCTGGCATCCCTCGAGCAGTTCTTCGGTCCCGAGGATCCGAATGTTGCCGGTGCCCTGGTCGAGTTGGCCGGCGCCCTGTTCGGTTTGGGCAGGCACGAAGATGCGGCCGGGCATTACCAGCGCGCGCTGGCCATCTATGAAAAGAATTTCGGCCCCCAACATCCCCGGACCGGCCGCACCCTGGAAGGCCTGGCCCAGCTCAACTACGCCACCGGAAACCTGGCGCAAGCCACCCGTTTCTTCGACCGGCGCGTGGAGAACCTGGGGCGGCAGTTCCAGTACCACTTCGCCTACATGAGCGAGCCCGAGCGGCTGGCTTTCGTGGATACGGTGCACGCGGTTTTCCCCCTGTTTTACAGCTACTGCTACACCTATCGCGACCGCGATCCCGCTCTGCTGGGAAAAATGTATGACGTTCTGCTTTGGCAAAAGGGCTTCGTGGCAGCCAGCGTGGCGGGCCTGCGCGCGCAGATCGTCGCCCGGGGCGACGCTGAGGCCTTGGCCCTCCTCGATCGGCTCCAGGCCAGAAAATCGCGCCTGGCGCAGCTGATTACCTCGCCCCCGGCGGATCGCCAGGAGGGTCGCCGGCTGGTGCAAGAGCTGGAGCGGGAAACCAATGAGCTGGAGCGCGATCTGGCGCGGCGGTCGGCCACTCTGGCGGAAGAACAACGATTGCAGGGAGCGAGTTGGCGCGATGTGCAAGCAGCCCTGAAGCCGGGCGAGGCCGCGGTGGAGATTGCGCGCTTCCGCTTCCATGACGGCAACCGCCTCACCGCCAAATCGTACTACGTCGCGCTGGTCCTCACGCCGCAGTCCACCGCCGCGCCCACGTTGGTGGTTCTGGGAGAGGCTGCCATACTGGAGGGATCCGGACTGGAAGAATACCGCCGCCTGGTAGAACGCAAGGCCGCGCCGGCGCAACACGAGGCCACGCCCTCCGCTCCCACCGGCACAGCGTTCTTGCAGCCCCTCGAGGCCGCCCTCGGACCAAGCCGCAGCGTCTATCTCTCGCCCGACGGAATCCTCAACATGATTTCGCCTGCCCTGGTTACCGGCGGCAACGGCAAGTTGCTCATCGAAAGCTACGATCTGCATCTCCTGAACAGCACCCGCGACCTGCTCCGGCAGACTGTCTCGTCCGCCACGGAGTCTGCTGTCCTGGTGGGCAATCCCAGCTTCGATCTGCCTGAGACCCAGCACCGCGCCATGATTCTCCGCCTGGGCAGCGCGGAGAGAGGACTGCCCCTGCTGGCTAGGGCCGGCCCCAGTTCGGCACTCCGCGGCTTGCGCGAAGGTAATGCTCTGGAACCGCTTCCCGGCACGGCTCGGGAACTGGAAGCGGCGCGCAAGCTGCTCGAAGAACGCGCTTGGCAGGTTCAGGTCTACGCCGACGCCTTGGCCCTCGAAGAGGCTGTGAAGCGCGTCCGTCGTCCCCGCCTGCTTCACCTCGCAACCCACGGATTTTTCCTGGGGGATCAGGTTCGCCAATTCCGCGACCGCTTGGCCGAGTTACCCGTCGGATTGGAGAATCCCATGCTGCGCTCAGGGCTGTTCTTCGCCGGGGCGGGACGCGCCCTGCTGGGCCAGAAGCCGGCCGAAGGGCTGGAGGACGGAGTGCTCACCGCCTACGAAGCCACCGGCCTCGACCTGCAGGGTACCGACCTGGTCGTGCTCAGCGCTTGCGACACCGGCCTGGGGGAAGTTCTCAACACCGAGGGCGTGTTCGGCCTGCGCCGCGCCTTCCAGATCGCGGGCGCCAGGGCCGTACTTATGAGCCTCTGGGCTGTGCCCGACCGCGAAACCCAGGAGTTGATGGGCCTGTTTTACGAGAATTGGCTGCAGGGAGCCGAGAACCACGACGCCCTGCGTGCGGCGCAATTGGAAATGCGCCGGCGCATCCGTGAGCGCTTCGGGAACGACCTGCCCTACTACTGGGGCGGCTTTGTCCTCATCGGCCCCTGAAGGCCTGATTCGCCACTCGCTACTGCTTTTTCTTGCGCGCGGTCAGCGCCTCGTTCCACAGCCGGCTCACCAGGCGATACAGCTGCTTGGTTCGGGCCTGCGTGTAGGCATCCAGCAGGATTCCGCCCTTCACCTTTTCCGGATCGTCCTCCATCACCCAGAAGGTGTAATTTCGCCCAGGACCCTCGATCCACAGCCCACCTGCCTCCCCCGCAAACGCATTGGGTGCGAACGACGTTCCGGGCATCGCTCCCATGGAGCGCGCCACCAACTGCACTTCGCGGATGGGAATGTGGAACGCATCATGGCTGTTGCTGGACTTGTAATCCACCGCATCGCTGCTAACGGTGAGCTTGCCCACGCAGAAGCCCAGCGCGTGCCGGTGCATCACCGGATACTCGACAGGCAGCTCGGGCAGGGGTTCCTCATCCGCCTTCATCACGATGAAGAGCTTCACCGTCTCCCCGGCCCTGACCTCGACCTTCTGCACGTGGTCCTGGTAGCCGTCCTTCACCAGCATCAGCTCGTGCGCTCCCGCGGGCACGTTGGGAAGGGAAAGCGGGGTGCTTCCCTGCAGCTTTCCGTCCAGGTAGACGTCAACCGCAGACGCATCGGTCTTGACGCGCAGCGTTCCGCCGGCGCCCCAAGCCCAGGTCGAGGCCAGCAGAATGAAAACCAGCAGGCGACCGCTTCCTTGCAAAATCATCACCGCCGTCCGCACGGGAAGTCCACACAACACCAAGGTTGCTAGATGGGTTTTTCCGCCACTTTTTTCTTTACTTCCAGGCTGTACTCCTCGATCAGCTTGTTGAGCGCACCCGACAGGCGCACGTCGTCGTTGCGGTCGTGGTGGCGGTCGAGCTCGCCATCTCTGGCGTCGCTA
>CAYRII010000263.1:0-754 GCA_964424245.1 uncultured Terriglobales bacterium
ATCGGCGTGGCGGAGCCCACTTCCATCAGCGTGCAGACCTTCGGCACCGGCAAGGTCGAGGAGGGCAAGCTGACGGCGGCCGTGCGGGAAATTTTCGACCTGCGCCCGAAGGGAATCATCCGGATGCTCGACCTGCTGCGGCCCATTTACAGGCAGACCGCCGCCTACGGCCATTTCGGCCGCATCGATCTGGACGTGCCGTGGGAGAAGGCGGACAAGGCCGAGGCGCTGAAGGACTTCGTCGGCCTGGGCGCCGCCGCCTAGAGATTCTGAAGGCGCGCATGTCGGCACTCATCTGCGGTTCCATCGCCTATGACACCATCATGGTGTTCAAGGACCGGTTCAGGCATCACATCCTGCCGGACAAGATCCATATCCTGAACGTGTCGTTTCTGGTGCCCGAACTGCGGCGCGAGTTCGGCGGCTGCGCGGGCAATATCGCCTACAACCTGTCCCTTCTCGGCGACAAGGGTTATCCCATGGCCACCGTGGGGCACGATTTCGGACCGTATTCCGTGTGGCTCGGTCAATGCGGCGTGCCGCAGGACTACATCCGCGTGCTGCCGGAGCAGCATACGGCCCAGGCCTTCATCACCACCGACCTGGATGACAACCAGATCACGGCCTTTCACCCCGGCGCCATGAACGACTCTCACCGGAACCGGGTAAGCGACGCCGGGCGTGTCACCATCGGCATGGTGTCACCGGACGGGCGCGAAGGCATGGTGCAGCACGCGCGCCAGTTCGCCGATGC
>CAYRII010000263.1:764-3806 GCA_964424245.1 uncultured Terriglobales bacterium
CCTGGACGCTCGCATTGTCGCGTTCCAGTGTCCCGAGTTCGGCTGCGATGCCCTGCTGCTCCTGCTCGAGCTGCCTGATCTGCGACTCGATATCGATCCGCCTTACTTTCAGTTCGCCGATGCGGGCATTCCGTTCATCTTCGATCCGGGCCAGGGCATGCCCCTGTTCGACGGCGGGCATCTCAGGCGCTTCATCGAGCTGGCGAGCTGGGTCACCGTGAACGACTACGAGTGGCAGCTCTTGCAGGAACGCACGGGCTGGGGCGCGAAGCAGGTTGCCGAGCGCGTCGAGGCGCTGATCGTCACGCGCGGGGCGGAAGGATCGGAGATCCATACGCGTAACGGTGCCATCCATATTCCCATTGCCGGGCCGAGGGCGGTCGTCGATCCCACGGGTTGCGGTGACGCCTACCGCGCGGGACTGCTGCACGGCCTTATCCACCGGCTCGACTGGGAGACGACCGGGCGCATCGCGTCGCTGCTGGGCGCCATCAAGATCGAGCGCCAGGGAACGCAGAACCATTCCTTCAGCCTGGCCGAGTTCGAGCAGCGGTTCCGCGCCAGTTTCGGTTACGAGCTGGAACTGGATGCGGCCTGAAAATGAAACGGCCGCAAGTCGGCATGGAGGGCGCCTGTCCTCAGGCGCTCGAGTATCGGGAAACCGGGTGGGGCACACGCCTGGCGCCCGGCACAGCTATGTCATGTCCCGGAAATTATTCGTGTACGCGGCGCGCGGGGACGCGCGCCCTCCATCGTTAGCTTGAGGAGTCATAGAGCATGAGCACAGCAGCCGCCAAACACATCGAGACCGGACCGGACTACGTGGTCAGGGACATCGGGCTGGCCGGGTTCGGCCGCAAGGAAATCACGCTGGCCGAGCATGAGATGCCCGGGCTGATGGCGACGCGGGAAGAATACGGCCCCAGCCGCCCGCTTGGAAGCGCGCGCATCACCGGCTCGCTGCACATGACCATCCAGACGGCGGTCCTCATCGAAACGCTGAAGACGCTCGGTGCCGAAGTCCGCTGGGCGAGCTGCAACGTGTTTTCGACGCAGGACCACGCGGCGGCGGCCATCGCCGTGACCGGCACGCCGGTATTCGCCTACAAGGGCGAGTCGCTGGAGGAGTACTGGGACTTTACCGACCGCATCCTGGACTGGGGCGGGGGCAAGGGGCCGAACATGATCCTGGACGACGGCGGCGATGCAACCTTGTTCGTACACCTGGGCTACAAGGCCGAGGAGAATCCCAGGATGCTCGACAGGAAGCCGGGCAGCCAGGAGGAGAAATTTCTGCTCGCCCAGTTGAAGAAGTCGCTCGCGCGCGACCCCCAGCGCTTCCACCGCATCGTCAAGGAGATCCGCGGCGTGACGGAGGAGACCACCACCGGCGTGCACCGCCTCTACCAGATGCAGGAAAAGGGCGAGCTCCTGATCCCCGCCATCAACGTCAACGATTCCGTGACCAAGTCCAAGTTCGACAACCTCTATGGCTGCCGGCATTCCCTGGTGGACGGCATCATGCGCGCCACCGACATCATGATCGCCGGCAAGGTGGCCGTGGTCGCGGGTTATGGCGATGTGGGAAAAGGTTCGGCGCAGTCGCTGCGCGGACAGGCGGCGCGCGTGATCGTGACCGAGATCGACCCGATCTGCGCGCTGCAGGCGTCCATGGAGGGCTACCAGGTCATGACCATGGACGAGGCCTGCGGGATCGGCGACATCTTCGTCACCGCCACGGGCTGCTGCAAGGTCATCAGCGAGCGGCACATCGAGCGCATGAAAGACCTCGCCATCATCTGCAACATCGGGCACTTCGACAACGAGATCGAAGTGGAACCGCTGCGCGGCTACCAGTGGACCAACATCAAGCCGCAGGTGGACCAGATTACCCTGCCCTCAGGCAAGCGCATCCTGCTGCTCGCCGAGGGCAGGCTCGTGAATCTGGGATGCGCGACGGGGCACCCGAGCTTCGTGATGTCCAACAGCTTTACGAACCAGACCATCGCGCAGATCGAGCTGTTCAACAACCGGGACAAGTACCCGGTGGGCGTCTACACCCTGCCCAAAAGACTGGACGAGAAGGTCGCGCGCCTGCACCTCGCCAAGGTCGGCGCGAAGCTCGAGACCCTGAGCACGGAGCAGGCGGAATACCTGGGCGTGCCGGTGAAAGGGCCGTACAAGTCCGATCACTATCGCTATTGAGCGGGATTCGGATGAAAGAGTCTCTTGTCCGACTGGATTCCCGCTGCGTGGGAATGACGGGGAAGGCAAGAGCTCGACACGGCAGCGTGCGGGAATGACGGGGAAGGCGGCGGTGACGGGAAGAAGACGGAAATAACGCCGTTGCGTCATTACCCGGCGAAGCCTGGAGGGCGCGCGTCCTCGCGCGCCGCCCGGTTGGCGGCTGGGGACAGCCGCCCTCCAAACCTCAGCCGCCTTCCAAAGCTCTGTATTCCCGGAGGCCCTTGGGGAATCCAAGCCGGGCAATTCGCACGCCTTCCTACAACCACCCCTTGCGCTTGAAGTACCAGTAGGGCGCCAGCGCCGCCAGCACCATCAGCCCGAGCGCCATGGGGTAGCCCAGCAGCCAGTCGAGCTCCGGCATCAAACGGAAATTCATGCCGTAGATGCTGGCCACCAGCGTCGGCGGCAGTAACACGACGGCGACGATGGAGAAGATCTTGATGATGCGGTTCTGCTCAATGTTGATAAAGCCCTGCGCCGCGTCCATCAGGAAGTTCACCTTGTCGAACAGGTAGGTGGTATGAGACATCAGCGTATCCAGATCGCGCAGGACATCGCGGCAGGTATCGACTTCTCCGGGATGCTCGCGAATCTGGCGGATGAGAAACAGCAGGGATCGCTGCGTGTCCATGAGGCACAGCCGGATCTTCCCGTTGCTGTCCTCCAGTTTCGCCAGCTCATCGATGGCGTCCTCCATGTTGGCGCTGACATCCTGCAGCACCATCTGGCTTACCCTCTCGAGCTGGCCGTGCAGGTCTTCCACATATTCTGGATAACCGACGAGGTGGTGTACGA
>CAYRII010000264.1:0-1504 GCA_964424245.1 uncultured Terriglobales bacterium
GTCAGGCGGCGCAACATCTGGGCGTCTCCTCTGTGCACGGCGTGCCGCACCGACGTGCTCTTCTCCCACCGCGCCGAGCGGGGGAAAACCGGCCGCATGATGGCGGTGGTGGGGATTCGCCGGTAAGAGAGCAAGCCAGCGCTGGGCTTGCGCCGGCGAGTTGGGCCGGATTGGCCTGGGGAAAAGCTAGAGAGTTCCGGCGCCTGTGTTGACCAGGTCCTTGAGTTCCTTGCTGGGCTTGAAGAAAGGGATTTTCTTGGCGGGCACGTCCACGCGCGCGCCGGTTTTGGGGTTGCGGCCGATGCGGGCCTTGCGCTGGCGGGTGCGGAAGCTGCCGAAGCCGCGAATCTCGATCTTGTCGCCAGCGCGCAGGGAGTGCACGATGCTGTCAAAGATGGTCTCGACGATGACTTCGCTGTCCTTGCGCGTGACTTCCACAAGCTGGGAGACTTGTTCGATCAGGTCGGCTTTTGTCATACGTGCCTCGCTCGCTGGTTTCCAACCGCCGGTGAGAGTTGCAGGCGCCAGTATCCTACCAGCGCCCTACTTCCAAAGGTAGTAAAAACCGACGTGCGTTTCCAGCAGGCGCGCGCGGTCGGGAAACCAGGCCGAGGCGTCGCCGAACAGCACATCCAGCAGCGTGCGGCGCTCCTTGGTGGGCCGCACCAGCGTGGGCTCGCCGGTGATGCCCACGGCCTTGGCGGTGTCGTCCACGGCCGACTGAAAGTCGCCCAACTCGTCCACCAGCTTCAGGGGGACGGCCTGGGAGCCCGTCCACACCTTGCCATCGGCCAGCGCGCGGACTTCCTTCTCCTCCAGCTTGCGGCCTTCCGCCACCGCCGTGACGAACTGCGAATGCATGTCGTCCATCAGCGCCTGCAGGTACTGGCGCTCGGTGGGGGTGAGGTCGCGCGTGGGCGAGCCCGTATCCTTGAATTGGCCGGTCTTCAGGGTGATGTCTTTGAGCTTGGCCCAGCGAATCAGGTCGCCGTAGTTGTAATACTGGGCGATGACGCCGATGGAGCCCACGACGCTGCCGGGGTCGGCAAAGATCTTGTCCGCGGCCGCGGCCACGTAATAGCCGCCGCTGGCGCCCACGCTTTCGATGGCCGCCACCACGCGCTTCTTCTTCTTCTCGCGCACGCGCTTGACCGCGTCATGAATCTCCTGCGAGGCCGCCACGCCGCCTCCGGGAGTGTTGATGCGCAGAATGATGGCCTTGATGGAGCCGTCGTCCCCGAACTTTTTCAGGTTTTCTGAAACGCCTTTGGGATCGAGGATGACGCCTTGCACGTCCACGATGGCGATCTTGTCGCCGAAGGTGAAGGCGGCCGAGTCCTCACCGGTCTTGGCGCTGAGGTACACCAGGGTGAACACCGCCAGCAGGAAGAGGAAAAACGTGCCTCCTCCGACGACGATCCAGAGCAAGGTGCGCGACCGGGCTTCCTGGGCCATGGATAGTGGCTAGTCTAACACCAGACGGCGGGCCGGGAGGCGGGTCAAG
>CAYRII010000264.1:1514-3756 GCA_964424245.1 uncultured Terriglobales bacterium
AAGGGACAATTACACGCAAGGCCCGGGCGGCGACGCCCACCTCCACCGGGGTGCGGCCTACGAGCTCGCCATCGGCGTACACGTCGAGCGGCAGCTCCGTGTTCAGGCGCAGGCTGGCGGACTGGAAGTACTCCACCTCGGGCATCGCCAAATGGCTGCCAGTGTAGACGCGATGCAGGCAGCGCAGCAGGCGCAGCCGGGGCGTCTGCCGGATGCGGCACACGTCCAGCAATCCGTCGTCGAGCTGCGCGCGCGGCGCGATGCGCATCCCTGCGCCGTAGGCGGGCGCGTTGGCAAAGGCCACCATCCAGCTGGGTTCCGCGGCGCCAGTTTCCGCTGCGTGGGTGATGTCCATGCGCTGTGGGCGAAAAGAGGAGATAGCGGCCAGCGCCGCCAACAGGTATCCACCGTGGGAGCGCAGCCAGCGTGGCATGGTGTTGGCTCGCCGGTTGGCCTCCGCGTCCAGCCCCACGCCGCCTACACAGCAGAAGTAGGTGGCCTCGGACCGGGAGCTGCCTGCCCCTGCGGACGAGAAGCGCAGCGTCCCCAAATCAAGGTCGCGCACGTTACCGGCGCCGGCCAGGAATTTTTTCCAGGCGGCCAGCGCAGCGGCAGGCGAGCGCAAATTCAGGGCGCGGGCGAAGTCATTGCCACTGCCGCCGGGCACGACCAGCAGCGGAACCTGCGAGAACGCCAGCCGGCCCAGATGGCGATGCACAGTGCCGTCGCCGCCGAAAACGAGCACAGCGCCGGCGCCGGCCAAGGATGCGGCGCCCGAGACCTCCACGCCCGCCAGCAGAAAGGACTCAAGGTGCGTGGAAGTTGCGGCGGGGCCGAAGATGGCGAGGGCGCGCACGGGCTCGGCTGGCAGGCGCCGCCCGGAGAGCGGCGCCGGACAATTCTACTTGCGATGGACGAAGGCGACGGCAACGCCCAGGATCAGCACCCCCACCAGCTCCAGGCCGATTTGCTTGGCCACCAGCATTCCCGGCCAGGGCTGCACGGTGTAGTAAGTGAGGAACCCGGGCACGCTGGTCATCATCCAGACGGCCACGCCGAAGCGCACACCCTGGCCCAGCCAAGGTGTGTCGGAGATTCCCTGAGCATAAATCCAGGCAAACGCCAGCGAGTAGACAAGGAGACCCAGCGTCATGAAGTGGATGTAGCCCTGCACCTCTTGCTCGGTGCGCAGCAGGTTGGGAAATCCGGCGTAATCATCGTGCAGGATTACGCTGTGGATCACGAATCCGTTGATGTTGGCGAGGACGAAGATGACAAACGCTGCGAGAGCAAATCGCTTCCAGTTCATAGGGATTCCTTCCGCGGTTGTGGCGGGAAGGGTAGCAAGGCGGGGAGAGATCGTCCAGCAATTCAGGAAAATAAGGTGGGGCGGGAGGGCGCAGGTCAGGCGATGGTCACGCGGCGCAGCAGCCGGCCCACGCGCACAGTGAACTCGGCGGGCCGGTGAATGGCGAGGACAGGGTCGAGCACCAACTCGCCGTCAACGTGCACGGCCTTCTGCCGGATCTTGCGCAGGCCCTCGGTGACAGAAGGTGCCATCCCGCAGCGCGCCAAAAGCTTGTCCAGCTTGATCGCGTCGCCATCGGCCGACCGGGCGGCGATCTCGCTGTAGGGGACCTTGACCGTCTCCACGTTGTCCGGCACTTCGCCTTGCTGGAACTGCTTGGCCCAGTTTTCGCCCGCCTCCTGCGCGACCTTTTCGGAGTGGAAATCGGTGACGATGCGCGCTGCCAGCGCCTTCTTGGCGCTCATGGGATGCAGCTTGCCGCCGGTCACCTGTTGCTGCATGGCGCGGATTCCCGCCAGCGAGGTATCGGTGAGCAGTTCCCAGTAGCGCCACATCATCTGGTCGGAGACGGACATGAGTTTTCCGTACATCTCCCCCGGCGGCTCGGTGATGCCGACGGCGTTGCCGTAGGACTTGGACATCTTCTGCACACCGTCCAGCCCTTCCAGCAGGGGCGTGGTGAGCACGATCTGCGAAGGCTGTCCGTAGGCGCGCTGCAGCTCGCGGCCCATCAGCAGGTTGAACTTCTGGTCCGTTCCTCCCAGCTCGACATCGGCCTCGAGGGCGACGGAATCATAGCCTTGGGCCAGCGGATAGAGCAGCTCGTGCAGGGCGATGGGTTTTTCCGCCTCGAAGCGCTGGTGAAAATCTTCGCGCTCCAGGATCTGAGAGACCGTGTACTTGGCGGCCAGGCGGATAAAGTCTTCGGCGGTG
>CAYRII010000265.1:0-3737 GCA_964424245.1 uncultured Terriglobales bacterium
GAGGTGTCGCCACTGAAGGGCAGATGTCCCGTGGCCATCTCGTAGAGGACGACACCGAATGAAAAAAGGTCGGTGCGGCCGTCGAGAGGTTTGCCCAAAGCCTGCTCGGGAGACATGTAGGCGACGGTGCCGACGGCGATGCCGGGGCTGGTGAGGTGCTCGGCGGCGGTGACCTCATCGGCAGCGATGCCGGCCGTTGCCGACCAGCCGCTGGGCTGTGCAGAGGCCTTGGCGAGGCCGAAATCGAGCACTTTGGCCTGAGCGCGGCGGGTGACGAAAATGTTGGCGGGCTTGATGTCGCGATGAACAATGCCGTGAGCGTGCGCGGCGTCGAGGGCGTCGGCGATGTGAATGCCGAGCTCGAGGATTTGTTCCACGGACAGCGGACGGCCCGTGACCATGTGCTTGAGGGTCTGGCCCTCGAGCAGTTCCATGGCGATGAAGGGGCGGCCGTTGTGCTCGCCGATTTCGTAGATGGTGCAGATGTTGGAATGGTTCAGCGCAGCGGCGGCACGGGCCTCGCGCAGGAAACGCTCCAGGCCGGCGCCCTCCTGGGCGATGTCGCCGGCAAGAAATTTCAAGGCGACGGCGCGGCCGAGCTTGGTGTCCTCGGCCTTATAGACCACGCCCATGCCGCCGCCGCCGAGCTTTTCCACAACGCGGTAATGAGAGATGGTTTCGCCGATCATCAGGAATCCCGGGCCGGATGGCAATGTTAGGCGGTGGCGCGGCTGGCGTCAATCGTAGGACTGGTTGGTGGCAGTCGGCTAGAATAGCGCGCATGGCAAACAAGAACGGTGTTGTCCTCGTGATGGGAATGATGTTCAGTATGGGCGCGATAAGCGGCGCGGCCCACGACTTGTACCTGGTGACCGGGGTGGCCGGCGCACGCGGCCGGGTGTGCGCGCGCATCGGAGAGCACTTTCCCGCGTCCATGAACGCGGTGAGCGCCGACAGGCTGGAACGCTTTGCGGTGCACAACGAGCGGGGCACGATGGAGCTGAAGGGCCGGGAAAGCGACAAGAGCTTTTGCGCCGTTTTACCGGGGGCGGGGCCGGCCGTGGCAGAGATGATCGTGCATCCCCGCTTTATCAAGCTGGACGCCAAGGACTTTAACGGCTACATCGAGGGCGAGGGCTTTCGCGACGTGATGCGGGCCCGCGAGCAGAGCGGAAAAACCGGCGAGATAGGGCGTGAGCTGTACTCACGCTCAGCGAAGCTGCTGGTGGGCAGCGGCACGAGGGCGACGGAAGCGCTGGGACACGTGCTGGAAATCGTGCCGGAAAGAGATCCGGCGACGCTGGCTGCGGGCGAGCTGCTGGCGGTGCGGGTGCTCTTCCGCGGGAAGCCGCTGGCAGGGGTGCGGGTTTCCGCGGCGTACGCCGGCGCGGAGATGAAGGGCCACGAGTACCCGGTGACGGCGGAAACCGATGCGAACGGGCGCGCGGCGCTGAAGCTGGACCGTCCGGGGCTGTGGTATGCGCGCCTCATCCACATGACGCCGGCGCAGGACGACCCGGAGATTGACTGGCGAAGCTATTTTGCCACGCTGACGTTTGAGGTCCCGGGAAATAAGTAGCTGTCGGCTGGGGCATACAATCCCAGGCCATGGAGATCCGGATTACGAAGTCGGGCAGCGTACCGGTGCGCGAGCAGATCCTGGAGCAGGTGCGGGTGGCGATTGGCGCCGGGGAACTGAAGCCGGGTGACGCGCTGCCCAGCGTGCGCGACCTGGCGCGCCGGCTGCGCATCCATCACAACACGGTGAGCCACGCCTATCGCGAGCTGGCCGAGCGCGGCTGGGTGACGATGCGCAGGGGCAGCGGCGTGTACGTGAACCTGCGCGACGAGCGGGCGGCGCTGGACGAGGCCAAAGACCTTACCGAGCTGATTGACGCGTTTTTGGCCTACGCACGGCGGCGCGGGCATACCTTGCAGGAAATCCGCGAGCAGGTGCGCGAGCGCCTGGCCTCGCAACCTCCGGACCACTACCTGGTGGTGGAGAACGACCGGGCGCTGGCGGAGATCTTGGCGAACGACCTGGCGCAGGCGACGGGAGTTGCGGCGAGAGGATGCGCGCCGGAGGAGCTGCGCGCCAAGCCGGGACTGGCCATAGGTGCAGTGCTGGCCGTGCCCATCCACACCCTGCAGCGCTTTCCTGATGTGTTTCCCAAGCAGTCCACGCGGGTGCCGGTGGAATTTCCACGCCCGCGCGAGTTCGTGGCGCGGGTGAAAGCGCTGGCGGAGCCTTCGGTGATTGCCATTGTCAGCGAGAGCGCCGAGTTTCTGGAGGCGGCGCGGGGCGTGATTGCGGCCGCGGCGGGGCGCAAGCACGAAGTGGTGGAGTGCTTGCTCCAGCCGGGCGAAGAGCCGCGAGCGGCGGACCTGGTGATTTGCGATTCGCGCACCGCGGCACGGGTCCACGCCGGGGAAAAGGTGGTGGTGCCTACGCTTTCGAAGGCGTCGCTGGCGGCGCTGAAGGACGCGATGCCGGGGGCGAAGTAACTGGTTCAGGTTCCGGCCGCGGCCAGGCGTTGACGCTCTTCGAGAAACACGTGGAAGTCGGTCGGCGCAGGCTCCGCGCCAAGCTGCCGCAGCATGAGAGCAACCTGGCCTCGATGGTATGAGGAGTGGTTCACCAGGTGCTGCATCAGATGCGCCAGCATGACTTCCGTGCCCCGGAACGGAATGGCCTTTGCCAGGGATTCATCCGCCAGCCCATTCACGAACCCGGTCTGCTGGGCTTCGATCTCAACCCACTTCGACTTCACCGAATCCACACTGGGGAATTCACTCGGGCTGAAGAGCGCCTTGGCCCGTGCTCTCAGATCGGCGGAGAACTCCGGAGTGTGGGACGAGGCAGTCCAATATGTGAGCCAGATCCACTCCCCGCCGAGGATGTGGACCAGAGTGTCCCGTACGGAAGGAAAGCTGCCGCCCAAGTCGCGGGTGAACTGCTCCGCTCGAAGCACAGAAACTGCCATCAGAACCCGGTTGTTCGCCCAGCGGTCGTATTCGTACAAGATCTGGATGTCGCACTTGTTCATGGCCATCAGGTCGGCAGATGCGGCAGGCCGCGGGTGACGTAGTCGGTGATGGTGAGCACCAGCAGGATCCCCAGCCAGAAGAAGCCGGCCAGGATGGTGAGCCAGGTGAGGCGGGTGCTGTAGCGCACGTGCATGAAATAGAGAATGACGAACACGCCCTTTATGGTGGCGATGGTGAGAGCGACGACGGCGTTGTAAGGCCCGAGATTGTGGAAGGCCACCCAAACGGTGAGCGCGGTGAGCGCCAGCAGCGTGGCGAAGACCGCGAAGTAAATCCTCTTGGGAACGACGTGCTCCGACATTGGTTCCTCAGTGGTGCCGGCTGATCAGGTAGAGCAGCGGGAACAGGAAAATCCAGACAATATCCACAAAGTGCCAGTACAGGCCCGCGTTTTCCACGGGGGTGAAGTACTGGGGCGAATAGCGGCCCTGGAGCGAGCGCCAGAGCAGGAAGCTGAGCACGCCGATGCCGATCACCATGTGCAGGGCGTGCATGCCGGTCATGGCGAAATAGAGGGAGAAGAACAGTTGCACGTGGGCGGGGTCGGCGCCGTGAATTTCCGTGCCGGAGCCCGGACGGGCGTGCTCCTCGGCGTGCTGCGGGTTGCCGCTGCCGAACTGGAACGAGTGGCCGGACACGTGGCGCTCCTCGAACTTGTGCGTGTACTCCACCGCCTTGATGCCGAGAAA
>CAYRII010000266.1:0-3697 GCA_964424245.1 uncultured Terriglobales bacterium
CAGGTTTTCTTGACAACCGCGCACCACAGGCATAGAAACGGGGTGGGCGATTCTTCCTTCTTATTTGCAGGGAGCTACGGCGGAATCGTCAAGGGGCTCTCATGGGGCGCATCTCGGGAGCGGGTTTTGCGCTTTCCGCATTCATCCTCGCCGTTCTGGCCGCCTGGCTATCCGCCTCCAGCCTCCCGGAATCAAATTCCGCAACACCGGCACAGTCCGAGGGCTTGGCCGCGTGGCAGCAAGTCTATTCGGTGCTCACGCACCCGCGTTGCATCAATTGCCACACGGCCGGCGACTACCCCCAGCAGGGCGATGACCGGCATCGTCACCTCGTCAACGTGGTTCGCGGCCGCGGCGGCCTGGGTGTGCCGGGCCTCAACTGCGCGACGTGCCATCGCGAGGCCAACGCGGACAGCACCGGTGTGCCGGGAGCGCCCAATTGGCACCTTCCGCCGCTCTCCATGGCCTGGCAAGACTTGAACGACCAGCCGCTGTCGTCGGCGGATTTGTGCCGGGCGCTCACCGACCGCAGCAAGAATCACAACCTCGACGGGCCCGCCCTCCTGAAGCATCACGAGGAGGACCGGCTGGTCCGTTGGGCCTGGCAGCCCGGACGCGCACTCGACGGCGCTGCGCGCGCGCTGCCGCCGCTTTCGCACGCGGAGTTCGTGAACGCCACGCGGCGATGGGTGCGCGCGGGAACGCCCTGTCCGTAAACATCAGATGACTGCCACGCCGCCCCAGGGAGATGGACGATGACCAAGTATCAACTCAACGTAAATGGCCGGCGACGCGAAGTGGTGGTGGACGCTTCCACGCCCCTGCTCTGGGTGCTGCGCGAGCATCTGAAATTGACGGGCACCAAGTACGGCTGCGGAATCGCCGCCTGCGGCGCGTGCACCGTGCACCTGGACGGAGTTGCTGTGCGCTCGTGTGTGGTGCCGGTTGCGCTGGTGGGCCGGCGGCCCGTGGTCACCATCGAAGCCTTGAGCGGCGATCCCATCGGCCGCGCCGCGCAGGACGCCTGGGTGGCTCACGACGTGGTCCAGTGCGGCTACTGCCAGAGCGGCCAGATCATGAATGCCGTGGCGCTGTTGAAGCAGACGCGCCGGCCCACGGACGCCGACATCGAGGCATCTATGGGCGGCAGCATTTGCCGCTGCGGAACGTATGTGCGCATCCGGCAAGCCATCCAGGCCGCCGCGCAGCGGCTGAAGTAAGGAGGCCCGCGTATGCCATCTGCGGCAAGTGCGACTCCCCAGGTTTCCGTTGAGTTGACCCGGCGCACCTTTCTCCTCACCGCGGCAAGCGCGGGCGGAGGGCTGCTGCTCTCGGCATACTTCGATCTCCCGCTGCGCGCGCAGGCGCCGGGTGCTCCCGCGGAGTTGAAGTATCCGCCGGACGCGTTCGTGCGCATCCGGCCCGACGGGAAAATCGTCATCCAGGTCAACCGCCTCGAGTTCGGCCAGGGTGTGCAGACCGCATTGCCGCTGGTGCTCGCGGAGGAGCTGGACGCGGACTGGTCGCAGGTGGTCGCGGAGCTGGCACCGGCCGCCGATGTCTACCGCGATCCGGCGTTCGGCATTCAGATGGTCGGCGGCTCCGGATCGATCGCGCACTCCTTCCAGCAATATCGCGAGATCGGGGCGCGCGTCCGGGCCATGCTCGTGCAAGCGGCCGCGGATCGCTGGAAAGTCTCCGCCGGGCAGTGCCGGACACAGGCCGGCGTGGTGTATGGCCCGGGCAATCAATCGTTGAAGTATGGCGACCTGGCCGAAGCGGCCAGCGCCGTGCCCGTGCCTGCCGCCGTCGCGCTCAAAGATCCGAAAGATTTCCGATTGGTGGGCAAGGCCGCCCCGCGCCTCGACAGCCGGCCGAAGTGCGACGGGTCACTGAAGTTCGGCCTGGACCTCGATCTCCCCGGAATGAAAATCGCTGTCGTGGCGCACTCGCCGGTGTTTGGCGGCCGCGTGAAGAGCGTGGACGACACGGCCGCCCGCAGCGTGCCCGGCGTCTCCCAGATTTTCGAGATCCCCACAGCTCGCGGAGGAGGAAGCGCGGTGGCCGTGGTCGCCGAAACGTTCTGGCCGGCCAAGCAGGCCCGCGACCTGCTCAAGATCGAATGGGACCTCACTGGTGTGGAGCGGGCCGACAGCGCGCAGTTATCCGCAAAATTCCGCGAGCTGGCCCGGACGCCCGGCGCCGTCAGCGTCGCGCGCGGCGATGCCCGGGCCATCGAGCGCGCGGAAAACCGTATCGTGGCCGAGTTCGAGTTCCCCTACCTCGCGCACGCCCCGATGGAGCCCTTGAACGCGACGGTGAAATTCGACCGGGACCGCGCGGAGGCCTGGATTGGCTCGCAGTTCCAGACGTTTGATCAAATGGCCATCGGCGAAGTGCTCGGCCTGCCGCCTGCACAGGTCACCTTCCACACTGAAATGGCCGGCGGCGGCTTTGGCCGGCGCGCCACCGTGGATTCGCACGTGCCGCGCGAGGCTGCGGAAATCGCCAAACGGCTCCCCGGCACGCCCGTGAAACTCATTTGGACGCGCGAGGATGACGTACAGGGCGGCTACTACCGGCCGATGCACACGCACCGCGTGGAGATCGGTATCGGCGCGGACGGGTTGCCCGCCGCCTGGCGGCACGTCATCGTCGGACAGTCCATCCTGGCCGGAACGCCGTTCGCCGAATTCCTGGTGAAAGACGGCGTGGACGGAACGGCCGTGGAAGGCGTGAACGACACGCACTATGCCATCCCCAATTTCCACGTTTCAGCTCATCATCCCGCCGTGAACGTGCCCGTGCTGTGGTGGCGCTCGGTGGGCCACACGCACTCGGCGTTTGTGATGGAGACGCTGGTGGACGAGGTGGCCGCGCGCGCCGGCAGCGATCCCTTTGCCTACCGCCGCAAGCTGCTCAGCCCGGAGGCCGGGAAGCTGCGCGCTGCGCTCGATTTGCTGGAGGAGAAAAGCGCCGCCTGGCGGGGAAAAATTCCCGGCAACCACGCGGCCGGTGTGGCCTGCCACGAGTCGTTCAATACCGGAGTAGCCTGTGCCGCAGAGGTGTCCATCGAGAAAGGACGTCCGCGGATCCATCGAGTGACGGTTGCCGTGCACCTCGGCCTGGCCGTGAATCCCCTCACCATCGAGAGTCAGATTCAAGGCGGGATTGTGTTCGGCATTTCGCAACTCATGGCCCGGGGAGCCATCACCCTGCGCGACGGGATTGTGGTCCAACGGAATTTCGACACTTTCACTCCGCCCTATCTGGGCGACGCTCCGGTGGCGATTGACGTGCACATCGTGCCCAGCGGCGATCCGCCCACCGGCGTCGGCGAACCGGGCACGCCGCCCATCGCGCCCGCCGTGGCCAATGCATTGGCAAGGCTGACGGGCAAGCGTTACCGGACTCTTCCGCTCACGGCGATCTGAACAGGAAGGCGATTCCAGAGCCAGTCAGCGGCGGATGGGCCCGCCGATGCGGTTCAGCACGTCCTGCGCCAGCGCGCGGTAGGGGCTGTTGATGGCCACGGCTTCGGTCAGCGTGGCGCGCGCTTCGGGAATCCGCTGCATCTTGGCCAGCACGAATCCCAGGCGGTAGAGGTTCCGCGCGTAGCTTCCGGAGTCGCTCTTCAGCAGCGGTGTCTGAGCGGTTGAAAGAGCTCGCCTCGAAAGCGAGTGTGGGGGAAACTCCA
>CAYRII010000267.1:0-3669 GCA_964424245.1 uncultured Terriglobales bacterium
TCGCGCTGTACGGGTACCGGGTTCGCACAACGGAATCTCCACCAGCGGGCGTGCAACCGCAGTCCCGGCCGGTTGCCGCCGGAGCTGGGTCCGCGCTCTCGACCGCAGCCAACGGTCCGGCCGCGGCAGACAATCCACCAACTCCTGCGCCGCCGATTCCAGCCAAGCGCGCCGAGCCCAAGCCGGCGACCATTACTGTGCACAGCATCCCTCCTGGAGCGGCAGTTCTGTTGGACGGCGTACCTACGGAGCAAATCACGCCGGCGGAATTGACCGTGCCTCCCGGTGATCACACCGTCGCGGTTCGCTTGCAGGGCTACCAGGAGGCCAGCATTACCACGACGCTGGCGGAGGGTGAGCCGTTTACCTTTGCCGCCTCCTTGCGGCCCCAGAGCGGCGGCGTGGGAGGCTTCTTTCGCAAGGTCTTTGGAGGTACACCGGAGGGCAAGGGAACTTTGGAAGTGAAAACCAATCCCAAAGGAGCCACGATACTTGTGGATGGCCACCAGCAGGAAAAGACCACCCCCGCCGAGCTTCGCCTCGATCCCGGCTCGCATGTTGTCGTTCTGCAGTTGGCCGGCTATGCCAGCGAACGCGCCACGGTCCAGATCGAGCCGGGGAAAAAGGTCACACTCGAGGAATCTCTGAAGAGTTCAGGCGAAACGGAACCGGAGTGATCCTGGTTGAGCAGCCAGCATCACCCCTGAGTGACTGCACTGGACAACACGGGATGGGGAATTGATAATCGCCACGGTTCCCTGAATCACGGGTTCAAATCCCGTCCGGGACGCCAAGATTCTGTACTGGCGGAGCCGCAAGCGGGTTGCAACCCTGCCGGGCTTGCGTATAATTCCAGTCCTCCCCGACTCAACTACGAGGCCGCAATGCGCAAACAACAAGGCTTTTCCTTGATCGAGTTGTTGATCGTGGTGGCGATCATCCTGATCATCGCCGCCATCGCCATTCCCAACCTGCTGCGCTCCCGCATTTCCGCCAACGAGGCTTCCACCGTGGCTTCGATCCGAAGCATCAACACGGCACAGACTACCTATTCCATCAACTATCCAACGCTAGGATATGCGGACACGCTGACCAAGCTAGCGCTGCCAGCGCCCGGTCAGCAGGCCAGTCCGAATGCCGCCGGTCTTCTGGACTGGGTGCTGGGATGCCCGGCGCAGCCCTGTCGCAAGAGTGGATACGACTTCGAAATCATCAACGCCAACGGCAATCCGGTGAATACCTACGACGTGACGGCGGTGCCGGCGGCGGTGGGACAGACCGGTTATAAGGGCTTTTGCGCCAACCAGGTGGGCGTGGTCAAGTTCGACCCCAATGGTGGAGCGGTCTGCACCACACCCCTGCAATAGCCGGACGGTGGCCTAGGCCCAGCGCCGGAAGAACAGCGACTGGCGGGCGATGGGCTCGACGCGGGCGGCGAGTTCATTCCTTTGTTCCTCGGTGAGAGGGGTGTATGCGGCGGCCAGGCTGACGTTCTGCTCCAACTGGCCGATGGAATCGCAGCCAATGATGACTGTGCTGACCGGCTGAGACAGCACATAGAAAAGCGCTTCGCGCATGGTGATCTTGCCGGGCTGAGAGCCGCCTTCCCAAGAGCGCTGCTGTTCGGACGGGGGCGGCGGCGTCCACTCCGACAGGAGACGGCCGCGCGCCGGGACCTTCATTCCGATAATGCCCATCTGCTTTTCCACGGCCAGCGGCAGCAGGCGCTCGCTGAAACTGCGATAGTGCCGGTCTGCAGCGTTTAAGGCCAGCAGGATGGTGTCGAACGGGAAGCGGCGGATGGCTTGGATGAGCACGTCCGGGTCGGCGTGACCGGTGACGCCGAGAAAGCGCACCATCTTCTGCTCGCGCGCCTGCTGCAGCGCCTCGATGGCGCCGCCGGGCGCGAAGATCTGCTCTACCTGCTCCATGCGCGAGAGGTTGTGGACCTGCCAAAGATCCAGATGGTCGGTCTGCAGCAGGCGCAGCGATTCTTCCAGCAGACGCAAGGAGCCGTCGCGCGTGCGGTCGTGGGTCTTGGATGCGAGAAACGCCTGCGCCCGCCGGCGCTTCATGACCTGCCCGATGTAGCGCTGGCTCCAGCGCTGGTTGCCACCGTAGGCAGCGGCGGTGTCAATGTAGTTCACGCCAAGGTCGAGCGCGCGATCCACGAGCGGCACGGCCGCGGCGTCGTTGTCAGGCTGCTCGATGGCCGCCTGGCCGCCCAGGCTGAAGAGGGCCACACGATAGCCGGTGCGCCCCAGGTTGCGCGTGGTCATGGCTGTTTTCGTCGCCTGGTTCTCGGGCAAAGGCGGCAGGGCGGCGGCCGGAGCGGCGACCACGCCGCGGGCCAGGAAGCCGGCGGTGGCAGCGCCTCCGATCTTCAGAAAGTTGCGCCGGTCAAATTCCGAGGTTTTGGGCTTGGCGTCTTCGCTCATGATGTCCCCGTGATCTACTGTGTGGAGATGGAAAAATTAACCGTGATATTGGTTTCGCTTTCGATAGGCTGGCCGTTGCGGATGGTGGGCTTGTAGCGCCACTGTTTGACGGCCTCGATGGCCGCGGGCGCCAACTCCGCCGGGCCGCTCACCAGGCGCAAGACGCGAATGCTGCCGTCCCTGCCGATCGCCGCGCGCAGCACCACAGACCTTTGCACATTTCCGTCCGCCGGCAAGACTTCGGGGGGCCGCGAAGCGGAAATCTGAATTCCTTCCGGGGGCTGCGCGGGGGTCATGGTTACCGGCTTGCCACGCTCCATGCTCAGGGTCACCTCACGGTTGGTGAGAGGCGGCGAAATGCTGCGGTCGCGATCCACCACCTCCACGTTGAAGGGCGGCCGGCGTTCCGCTTTCGGTGGTTCCGGTTGGGACGCCGTGCCCGCGGCGGCGACGGTGCCCTTGGGATTCTCACGGCCACGGCGCCTGGTTTTCCTGGCTTCCGGCTCCGGTTTCGACTCTTCCGCAGGCATGGCGACTGCGTCGTCACTGCCAACGCCCATGTCCGCTGCTGCCAGCCGGACTTCCGCAAACAAAAATTCCATGTACCCCTGCTGAATGGAATAAAAGCCCAAAACGAAAATGATCAGAATCAGGAGGAGGGCAAAAACGGTGGTCTTGCGATGACGCGCTTCGGCGGCGGCCTGCTCGGAGCCCTGGGCCGTCAGTTTCCGCAGGCTGCTCCACTCTTCCTCTCCCCCCATCCCCGGCCCGGTAATGCGCCTTGCGGGGTCAGGCCGGGCGGAATCACGATGCTTTTCTTCTGCGCTCAAGTACGCTCCTTCCGGGAAACTCCACCGTCCCGAATGCCCACCTTGCTAGTATGCACCTCCGGCCGGGCCGACGCCAATGGCGTTGGCGGTTGGCCGCGCGACGAACGCGCAGTTGCATTCTTCTGCTTCCGTGTTGCCATCAACTGAATCCCATGCGTGTAGCCACGCTCTGGAAAAAGCGATTGGCCTCCTGAAAGATCAGGCGTGCCGTGGCAATGGCGACGCCCATACAGATCAGCATGACAAGCAAGGATTCGGCCTGCACGCGCTCCAGCCAGCGAGCCAGGAACGAAGGCTTGCGGGATGCGACCACATCCTTGCCGGGCAACTCCGGCCGCAAATCGTTGGTGTCTGAATCTTCCGTGAACATCGCGGATGGTGGCAAAACTATAGGATAATTC
>CAYRII010000268.1:0-3666 GCA_964424245.1 uncultured Terriglobales bacterium
CCCCTGAGGGATGGAACTTACGCGGTCGCAAGGCATTTTTGAAACCAGCTCTAGATGGGGGAGCTTCTCAGTACCCCTTCATCTTCTCCTTCACTTTTTTCGCCAGTTTTTCGATCTCTTCCGCTTTTTTGATCACGTCCAGCGAGAGCGTATTCTCGCTGCTTTCGTCCACGTATTCCTTCAGCTCCGTGGCCAGGTCCAACAGCTTGTCGGTCTCTTTCTTGAGGGCCTCATGCCGCTCCTTGTTCCGTTGCTTGGCCTGGCGGCGCAGCATGTCTTCCCGCAGCGGCTCGTCCGGTAGCCGTCGCTGCCCCGGAACCTGCGCCTCGGCCACAGCGGGCCTTCGGTCTTCCCCTTGGGGAATGGCGCTGGAAATCGTGCCCGATCCCGCGATCAGCCACGCACCGCACGCCAGAATCGCCGGAATTCGCAAGCATTGCCTCATGGCGGCCACCTCCCCGGTATTCGATTATAAGTCCGATGCGTGGCTCCTCTCTCCGCGCTGCCTGCTATAATCACGCGCCGGTTCGGCGCCACCGAAATATCACAGCGCGAAATCCTGCTCCGGCTCAGGGTGTCCTCATGCCAAAAACTCGCCCCGGCCGTTTCATTTTCCTGGCTCTGCTGCTTCAACTGATTGCGCTCGCTCTGCATGCATCCGAAGAAAAAAAGCCCCCGGCCGATGTAGACCTCACCTGGGGCGTCAAAATCCCCATGCGCGACGGCGTGAACCTCAACGCTACGGTGTACCGTCCCGTCGGCGCGGGGCGCTTACCCGTCATTTTCACGCTCACTCCGTACATCAGCGACTCCTACCACAACCGCGCCTTTTATTTCGCGCAAAACGGCTACGTTTTTGTCCTGGTGGACGCGCGCGGCCGTGGCAACTCAGGCGGCGACTTCGAGCCCTTTGCCAATGAGGCCCGCGACGGGCACGACAGCGTCGAATGGCTGGCGCGGCAGCCCTGGTCCGACGGCCAGGTCACCATGTGGGGCGGCTCTTATGCCGGTTTCGATCAATGGGCCACGCTCAAAGAGTTCCCTCCCCACCTCAAAACTATCGTTCCCGCCGCCGCCGCTTTTCCCGGCGTGGACTTTCCCTTCGTCAAAAACATCTTCTACTCCTATGAAGTGCAGTGGCTCACGCTCACCAGCGGCGTCACTCCCAACAGCAACCTGTTTGGCGAGTCGGCGTTCTGGATCTCGCGCTTTCGCGAGATGTACCTGAAGCACCGGCCGTTCCATGAGCTGGACAGCATCGTGGGCAACCCCTCTCCTCAATTTCAGGAGTGGCTGCGCCATCCGGAGCCGGATGCCTATCTGGACGCCATGTCGCCTTCCACGGACGACTTTCGCCGCATCGACCTGCCCATCCTCACCATCACCGGCCATTACGATGGCGACCAGCCCGGCGCCATGCACTTCTACCGCCAGCACATGCAGCACGCTACGCCCGCGGCCCGGGAGAAACACTTTCTCATCCTCGGTCCCTGGGATCACGCCGGCACGCGCACCCCCAAGAAGGAAGTCGGCGGCCTCACCTTTGGCGAGGCCAGCATGCTGGACATGAATAAGCTGCACAAGGAGTGGTACGACTGGACGCTCAAAGGCGGCGCCAAGCCGGAATTCCTGAAGAAGCGCGTGGCCTACTACGTGGTCGGCGCCGAAGAGTGGAAGTACGCCGACAGCCTGGAGAGTATCTCCAATCACAAACTCACGCTGTACCTCGATTCCGCGGGCAGCGCCAACGACGTGTTTCGCTCCGGACACCTCTCCCCGGCCAAGCCCGGTGCCTCCCCGCCGGACCGCTACACCTACGACCCGCTGGACGTGCGCCCGGCCGAGTTGGAACGCGAAGAAGTAAAGAATTACATCACCGACCAGCGCGGTGCCCTCAATCTGTTTGGCAGCGGGCTCGTCTACCACAGCGAGCCTTTCGCCGAGCCAACCGAAATCAGCGGATACTTGAAGTTCGTTGCCTGGATCGCTCTCGACGTGCCCGATACCGACTTCTACGTCGCCGTTTCGGAAATCCTGCCCGACGGCTCCAGCGTCGCCCTGGCCGAGGATTTGCTGCGCGCGCGCTACCGCGAGTCGCTGCGCCGCCCCAAGCTGGCGACGCCCGGCGAAATCCACCGCTACGAGCTTGACGGCTTCTATTTCTTCTCCCGCCGCATCACCCAGGGCAGTCGCCTCCGCCTGGTTTTCAAGTCGCCCAATTCCATCTACCTGCAGAAGAATTACAACAGCGGCGGCGCGGTTTCCCAGGAGTCCGGCAAAGACGCCCGCACTGCCCACGTCACCCTGTATCACGACGCCGAGCGTCCCAGCTATCTGGAGGTTCCGGTGGTGCGCTAGCCCTGGTGGAGGTGGTTGCATTGGACAGCGAAATCCAGTTCGACATGGCCGAACGCCAGGCCCTTGCCGCGGAGTACGACCGCATTGCGAGCCAGCCGGGGACCGTCAACTACGGCCCCGTGGGATGCGTGGTGGCGCTGCTGGCCGCCGTTTTGTTGCTCGTGATCCCCGTTCTCGGCCGCAAGTTCTTCCCGCAGCCGCCCACGGCTCTCGTCTGGATCATCCGCGGCTTGGCCGCAATTCTCGCAGCCGCTGTTTTAGGTGGCCTCGCCGTCGGCTTCTTCGGAGGAGGCCGGGGAGAAAGCAAGGCGCGCCGGATGGCCGAGGATGCCATGGACTGGCTCGCGCGCCATCACGCTGGCGCATCCCCTGCAGAACGCCGTCAGTTCGCCGTCACCCTGCTGTTCCACGCTTACTTTTCCGGCGGGCCCTACACCGTCACCACGTTCGCCAGTGAAGATGCGCGCCGCCGCCTGGGCGACGCTCTGCCTTACGTCTGTGCCGTGGAACGCGCTTTGCGAAAAGAGCGCAACATCTATCCCGTGTTTACCGCGGACGATCCCATGCCTCTGCCCGATTAGGCCGCACCGCAGACGGCGCGCTCATGGTCGCTTGAAAAAGGCGCTTGCTCTGCCTGCATCTTTTCCTTACGATGCCCCTTCCTCAAACCTGCTCGCTTTTGCCGTCTTCACGTCTCGATTGAGAGGAGAAACCGATGCACCGTCGCAAATTCCTTCAGTCTTCATCGCTCGCTCTTGCCGGAGCTGCGGTCGCCTCACCCGAGCTGGCGCGCGCCGCCCTGCGCGCCGAAGACCAGGCCGGCAAAATGCCGCCCGCCTCCTACCCGCCGCTCACCGGGCCCTTTCGCCTGCCCGCGGAGTGGCATCAGGGCACCACGCAGCGTTTTCAGCAGAAGCTTGCGGAAAAACACCTGGACGGCGCCATCGTCACCAGCAGCGTCAACATCCAGTACCTCACCGGCGCCTTCGCCACTACCACCGAGCGCGCCATCTGGTTGTTCGTGCCCGCCAATGGTGAGCCCGCCATTTTCTATCCTGGCCTCGACCGCGACCTTTGGCAATCCTGGTGGGTCAAGGGCGAGTGGTACTTCGACTTCCTGCACCACGGCGACTACAACAAGGTTGTGTGGCAAGCCGGCGCTTCGGCGGACCTCTTCGCCTGGATGCTCGAAGGCCTGAAAAAGCGCGGCCACGGCAAGGCTCGCCTTGGCTTTGAGCGCCGCCTCTCGGACGAAGAAGCCGCAACGCTGCAGAAAACCCTGCCCGGCGCCACCGCCGAGTCAAAGAC
>CAYRII010000269.1:0-3665 GCA_964424245.1 uncultured Terriglobales bacterium
GGTGGATCGGAAGCTGAGCGGGGAACTGACCCTGGCGGCGCTGGAGCAGGCCCTTCGGACGCGCCGGCCGCAGCCGGGCTTGGTGCATCACTCCGATCGCGGCTCCCAGTATGCGGTAATGAGTACGTGGAGCGCTGGGAGAGCCTGGGAGCGCTGCTGAGCATGAGCGGGGCGGGGCGTCCTTGGGAGAAGGCTTACGCTTCACACTGCACCTCCTCGGTACGTTGCGTGACGAGCAAGCCGGCAGCAGACCTTTTCGATAGTTTGACGCCCATGGCTCTCCGTGGCGGATTCTCGCCTGGGGGATCGTACAGGCAATCGTTTTTGCCATTGTAGGCGTGGCCACGAATCAGCCCGTGGCGGTTCCAGATCGTGACCCGCTGCGGGTGGATTCCGAGCATCTTGGCCAGTTCCCCGACCGTCAGCATTCCCGCCTTGCGAAGCCGATCATATCGTGGCGTGAGGCGATAGCTCCGCTGAATGCGGGCCACGATGCGCGCCGTAAAGGGCTTTCCTGCACCAGAGTGCATTCCCTGCTGGTTTAGGATAGCGGCGATCTGCGGATAAGTGTGGTGGTCCAGTAGCCGATCGATTGCCGCCACGATGTCCTGGCTGGTTTGCCGTTGTTCCCAGGAGCGCTGTGGCAACGGGAGCTGAATCGTGCGATGCGCGCCGCCCTTGAAGCGGATCTGCAGGGTGAGGTGATCCTCCCGAATCAGGGTGACGTCTTCCAGCAACAGCCGCACCATTCGTTTCCGTTCGCGAGCTGGTGTGGATGGGTCACGCCACAGTTGCGGGAAGTTCGTCGCCAGGGAAAAGATCGCCGCGCGTTGTTGATCGTCGAGCAGTATTCGATCTTGCGCGCGCTGCCGCTCGCAGGCTTCCTGGGCTTCCGCCAGCAGCCGCAGCTTGTGGTTCCAATCGGCCTCCAGAGAGTCGGCCACCAAGCGGTTATCCGGATCGACGCGGAGATAGCGGCGCCCCGCCAGCTCGGCTTCATAGCGTGCCCGCTCCACTTGCTGTTGGCGCAAGCGGTCGGCTTCTTCCAGGCGCGACTGCAATTCTTGCTGAACGGCCAGGGCCACTGCAAGGGTGACTGGCGTGACCGCTTCGACCAGAAGGTTTCCGAGCGCAGCATCGATACCGGCGCCGGGAATGCCTTGGCAGATGGGTTGGCCGTGTTCGATCCCCTCGCGCTGGCAGACATAGTCGGGAACCAACTGCCCCCGGCGGGTGTGATAGCGCACGGTCATGCGCTGGCCACAGCGGCCGCAGATCAGCAGTCCTTGCAGTAGCGCAGGACCTTCCCGTGGCGGGCTCTTGCGCCGGTCCTCCCCATAGGCCTGGCAGTTTTCGCGTAGGCGGCGTTGATTTTGTTCAAACTCATTCCAGTCGATATAGCCGGCGTGCGCTTCGCGGATCACCACTTCCCATTCTTCCTGCGGAACACGCCCGACGACCGAGTCACCTTCCAGCGTCTTGCGCGTATGCGTTCTTCCATAAATGAAGGCGCCCGTATACCTGGGGTTGTGCAGGATGCGCAACACCCGGCTGTGCTCCAGCCCGGCCCACCCCACCTCGCCCTGGTTGGGCCCGCTATGAACGCGCCGCGGGAACTGCAGCCTTTGCGCGGCGAAGAACTTCACCGTGGCCATCGCCGATCCGGTCCGCCGAAAGGTTTCAAACAACAGGCGCACCGATTGTTGCACCTGCTGGTCCGGGTCCTTCACCAACTTCCCCTCCGCGGTGTAAACGAAGCCTATCGGCGGGCGTACGAACAGCTCTCCCCGCCGGGCCTTGTTCCGAATGCCACCTTGCAGACGAGCCCGCAGCACGTGGAGTTCAGCCTCGCTCATGGTACCCTTCAATCCCAGCAGAAGACGGTCGTTGAAGTGCGCCGGATCGTAGACCCCGTCTTCATCGAGGATCAGGGTGTCGGCCAAAGCACAGATCTCCAAGAGCCGGTGCCAGTCCATCGAGTTGCGGGCCAAGCGCGAGACTTCCAAGCCGAGCACGATTCCGGCCCGGCCCAGACTGACCTCAGTCACCAGCCGTTGGAATCCTTCGCGATCGGCGGCCGAAGCGCCCGACCGCCCTAAGTCCGTATCGATCACGATGATCCGTTCCAGCGGCCAACCGAGCGCAGCGGCGTGTTGTCGCAGGGCATATTGCCGTTGTGTGCTCTCGGTGTTCTCGAAGACTTGGCGCAACGTCGATTGCCGCACGTAGAGATAAGCATTCCGCTTCAGGTGGCTGGCTTTCACCTTCTGATGCGCCTCGTGAGTCATCGCGTGGCCTCCCCTCGCATTCCCAGAACTAGGCCGGCCAAAATCGAGACCACCTCGGATCGCGTCTCCGGGGGAACGAACCGAAGATGGGTAAATGCCTCCGCGGGCTCGATCCCGGCCACCACCGCCGTGCAGGAACCACAAACTTCCATCCATTCGCGCATTCCGTGATGCAGGAAGATGGCTAGCCCCGGCCCCCGACCGCTGGCTAACACTTGCGCCCGGAGATCCTCGTAGCAAGACTGCAGCGCAGCAGCGCGATCCTGGAAACTGGGCTTCACCGTCGTTTTTTTTGGCGCAGCAGGCGCCGCTGAATGCTGCGCGGATGCACCTGAAGCTGGAATCGTTTCCGCAGGGCCGCGGCCAGTTGTTCCGGGGTCAGGGAAGGATCGTCGGACCGCTGCTGGACGACAAACTGCATTACCTCGCCCGTCAGCTTGTGTCCCCCTTGGGGCCCACGTTTGCCGGGAAGGAGACCGGCGAGTCCGTCCTGCTGGAACGCCGACTGCGCTTGGTAGAAAGAGGGACGGGAAAAACCGAAGGCGCGCGCCGACTGGCTGATGGAGTTCTTGTCCACCCGGACCTGGCGCAACATCTCGTACTTGACCTGCAGCAGGTCCGCGGGATCGAAGAAGTCGCTGTTCTGAAACAAGGGATGGGTGACGCTTTCCGGCTGTGGATGGAGGGTGCCGTGGGTGCCGTGGCGGCGAAGGGTCTGGCGCTTTTGCTGGCGGTCGGGCGGTGTGGCCATATGCTGTAAGTATAATTATGTCCCACTGCGGATCGTTGTCAAGCTCTTTTTGTGGCCTTATCCTTGCCGCCAAAGCACATTCATGCCGAATTCGCCGCTCTATGCTGACGGCTCGAAGAGAAGCACTGGACAAGATTCCCTTTACAGTCATGACGTAATTTCCTTTACATCGCCCCGGCACAAGCCCTCCGCCAACCGGGCCAGTTCGATCAGGTCCGCAGCGCGGAAGAGCGAACGCCCCGCCCCTATCTGCACCACCGGGTCTTCGGCAAGGACATCGGTCCATCTCGCCGGAACCGAAACCAGATGCTGGCCTTCGCGGTGGAAATAGACGCGGTGCTCACCCCACGCATGCAGGTAGGTGACGAGTTCGAACTCCTGACCGAACCAAGGATGAAACGGGTGAGTGATTCGGAAACGCCGACTCAGAACGCTCGCATCAGGTGTAGTTGACGACTCAAGCCAACGGGAAGTGCGAAAGTTTCATCGGCACGCTCAAGCGCGAGCAGCTCGACGGGCGTCCGTATGGCACACTGGAGGAGTTCGGCGAGCATCTGCCGACGTTTCTGGAGACGGTCTACAACCGGGAGCCCGCCGCGGCGGGCACTCGGCCTTAGGCTATCGTA
>CAYRII010000270.1:0-3663 GCA_964424245.1 uncultured Terriglobales bacterium
ATCCAGGGCGTCACCGACTTCCGCACCCTGGCGGAAAAGATTCAAGCCAGACTCTGAAACGCACCGGGTCATCGCGCGATGCTCGATCTTAAACAATACACCTGCCTCGGTGCGGCGCTGCGCGATGCGCTCCAGCGCTGGGCCGGAGAAGTGTGCCTGATTGAAAGCGACCGCGATCGCGAGAAGTGCCGGCTGACCTATCGCGAGTTCGAACAGGCGGCCCTGCCGCTGGCGCGCTTCCTCGAAGAGCAAGGGTTTGGCGCGGGCGATCGCGCCGCCATCGTGATGACCAATCAGTCCAAGTGGCTGATCTCCGCCTACGCTGTCTTTTTCCGCGGCGGGGTGCTGGTGCCGCTGGATTACAAGCTCACTCCGGCCGAACACCTGAAGCTGCTGGCGCACTCCAAAGCCAAAGTGCTGATCGTGGAGTACCACCTGTGGCTCGCCATGATGAAGTCGGAGGGATTTCCTTCCTTGCAAGCGGCCACGGTGCTGGTGACGGAGGCGCCGCAAGGCGCAGATCTTGCCGGCGCCCGGCGCTGGGAAGAGGCGCAGGGGAAGAGTGAGCCGGTGTTGGTTCTTCGCGAGCGCCAGGACATGGCCATGATCGTGTATTCCTCGGGCACGGGAGGACGTCCCAAGGGATGCGTGCTGACGCACGAAAACTATCTCGAGCAGTGCATGGCGTTGACGTCGCTCTACCCTTTCTGGCCGGGAGTGCGTTACCTCAGCATCCTGCCCACGAACCATGCCATTGATTTCATGGTGGGCTTCGTCGGACCCTTCACCTGCGGAGCGGCGGTGGTGCACCTGCGCACGCTGCGCCCCGAGTTCGTGCGCGAGGCATTCTCGCGCTACAAGATTACCTACATGAGCCTGGTTCCCCTGGTGCTCAAAAACCTGGAGCGCGGGTTGCGCACGCGCTTTGCGGAACTGCCGCCACATCGCAAGTGGCTGCTCGACCGGCTCATCGCCCTCAACCGTGCGTTGACCCGCAGGCGGCCCAACCTTGGGCTGAGCCGCATTCTTCTGCGGCAGGTACACCAGGCGTTCGGCGGAGAATTGCGTGCGCTGTTCGTGGGCGGCGCCTTCACCGAGCCCGCCACGCTGCAGTTCTTCTACGACCTCGGCGTTCCCGTGGCCAACGGCTACGGTCTGACCGAGGCGGGGACAGCGGTGACGCTGAATGACTTCAATCCGTTTCGCGCCGATACCGTAGGGCGTCCGCTGCCCGGAATGGAAGTGAAAATCCTCGCCCCGGACGCGGACGGCATCGGCGAGGTGGCGGTGCGCAGCCGCACCCTGATGTCCTATTACCTGGACGACCCGGAGATGACGGCGGAAGCCATCGTCGACGGCTGGCTCCGTACGGGCGACCTGGGCCGCCTGGACTCTGCCGGGCACCTGCAGCTGTTCGGGCGCAAGAAAAACATGATTGTGACCGCGGGCGGCAAAAACATTTACCCCGAAGACATCGAAAACGTCTTTGAGGGAATCGCAGCCAAGGAGTTCTGCGTTTTCGCGGCCAACTACGTATGGCCGCAGCAGGCAATGACGGGTGAGCAACTGGTCCTGATCCTGCGGCTGGAAGCGGGGCAATCGTTCGGCGAAGAGCTGCGGCGCGAGCTGGCGGCCCGCAACCGCTGCCTGCCCGACTTCAAGCGCATCCACGGCTTCGTGCCGTGGGAGCGCGACTTTCCGCGCACGGCGTCGCTCAAGATCAAGCGTCACGAGCTGGCGGAAGAAATCCGCCAGAGCCTGGAGCGCACCCGCGCAGTGGTTGCGCTGTGAGTTCGTCCATGCTGGCCGTGGTAAACCCCGCGGCGGGAGGCGGCCGCTGCGGAAAGCTGGCAGGCGCAGCGCTCGCCCGGCTGCGCTCCAAAGGGATTGAGCTGGAGATCGCGGAGACACGCCGCTCCGGTGAAGGCATCGACCTGGCGCGCGCGGCCTGGGCGCGCGGCGTGCGCGACTTCCTGGCGGTGGGCGGCGACGGCACCTCGTTTGAAATCGTCAACGGGATCTTCCCGGAAGCGCTCACCGCGGGAAGCGGCAACGGGCGTCCCCGGCTGGGCTTTCTTCCACTGGGAACAGGCAACTCGTTCTTGCGCGACTTTACCGATCGCGGCGCGGAGTACGCCGGTGAAGCGCTGCTTGCCGGCAAACGCCGTACCTGCGACGTGCTTCGCCTGCGGCACAAGGACGGCGTGCTCTACTTCATCAATCTGCTGAGCATGGGATTTGCCGCCGACGTCGCGGCCGCCACCAACCGGCGCTTCAAGTTTCTGGGTGCAAACGGATACCTGCTCGGGGTGGTCACCTGCCTGGCGCGGCTGCGGCGGCGTGCGTTTCCGCTGCGCGTGGATGGCGAAGGCGAGTTCGACCGCCGGCGTTGCCTCTTCCTCAGCTTCAACAACAGCAAGTTCACCGGCGGCACCATGCTGATCGCGCCCCGCGCCGATCCCAGCGACGGGCTGGTGGAGTTCGTGCGCTGGGGCCCCATCGGGCGGCTGGGGCTGCTGGCCAACCTGCATACGCTCTACGACGGCACGCACCTCAAACATCCCCAGGCGGAGCGGCGCGCGGCGCGGCGCATTGAGTTCGAACTCGAGGCCGCGGTGGACGTGATGGTGGACGGCGAATCGCTCACCCTGCACTGCGAGGAATTGCAGGTGCTACCCGGCGCGCTGGACGTCATGGCGTAACGCAACTCCCGGCCCCGGGAGGCACACTGCGGGCGCCGGGTGCGATATATTGATAGATTCGAAAAATGCGGCGCAAACCGGCTGAGCCGCCGTTTTGCGCCGGCGGGGCCCGGAGGAAGATGGCGAAGAAGAACGGCAACCCGGCTGTGGATTCTGAGGCGATCGAAGTCCGCGAGTGGCTGGATTCGCTGGACTACGTTCTTCAGGACGGGGGGGCGGAGCGCGCCGGCCGTTTGCTGCAGCAGTTGCGCATCCACACCGAGCGCAGCGGAGTGAGACTTCCCTTCACGGCCACCACCCCTTACTGCAACACCATTCCCGCCAGCCAGCAGCCTCCGTTTCCCGGCAGCCAGGGCACGGAGCGGCGCATCAAGAGCTTGGTGCGCTGGAATGCGCTGTCCATGGTGGTGCGCGCCAACCGCCAGGAAGAAGGCATCGGCGGGCACATCTCCACCTATGCTTCGGCGGCCACGCTTTACGAAATCGGATTTAACCACTTTTTCCGCGCGCGCACCAAGGACCAGGAAGGCGACATCGTCTACTTCCAGGGACATGCCGCCCCGGGCATCTACTCGCGGGCGTACCTCGAGGGCCGGCTGCCGGCGGCCAAACTGCACAACTTCCGCCGTGAACTGAAGCCGGGCGGCGGGCTCTCTTCCTATCCGCATCCCTGGCTGATGCCCGACTTCTGGGAGTTTCCCACGGTTTCCATGGGGCTCAGCCCCATCATGGCCATCTACCACGCGCGCTTCATCCGCTACCTGGAGGATCGCGGGCTGAAGCCTCGCTCGGACAGCAAGGTATGGGCCTTCCTCGGCGACGGCGAAACGGATGAACCGGAGTCACTGGGCGCCATCACGCTGGGCTCGCGCGAAAAGCTGGACAACTTGATCTTCGTGGTCAACTGCAACCTGCAGCGGCTGGATGGCCCGGTGCGCGGCAACGGCAAGATCATCCAGGA
>CAYRII010000271.1:0-3641 GCA_964424245.1 uncultured Terriglobales bacterium
AGGCGCTCAGCCACTTCTTGGCGCCACTCGGGAGCGTCTTCTGCGGCGGGGTCAGCGGGCATCGCGACTTCGCCCGTGGCGCCAGCGTGCGCCGCCGGCGGTTGGGCCACGGCGCTGGCTGCTGCGGCCTGCAGCATGGCCTCGCGTGAAAACTCGTCCGTCGTGGGCTCGTCCGCCGGTGCTGGGGCTGTGCCCGCCGGCTTGGCATCTTCTTTCAGAGAGGCCGAAAAGAACTGCTCGCTGGCATCGTAATCATCGGGGTCAATGAGGATGGAAACGTGCGCTTCGCTCTCCGCCTCGCCGGGGCGGGAAGCGCAACGGCAATCCTCTCCGCAGAGGGGACACGCCATGATCGGTTTGCGGAAACGCCGAGAGCCGGCGGCGCGAGGCCTGCGCCCAAGCCGCCCGGCTTTGCCTGCGGCCGGGCCGGCGTGCTACCTTCGAGCGCTCCTCATGATTCGCCGCTTACGATTCCATATCACGGCGATCGTCGCTTGTCACCTGCTTCTGACGCCGCGCTTGTTTACCAGCCAGTTGCCGCATGCGGCCACGCACTTCGGCGGCTTCGCCGCGGAAGAGCCGGAAACCCAGGCCCAGCCTGCGGTTCAGGCCGCTCCCGAGCAGGGGGAAGAGGTCCTGATCCGCTCCCGCGAGCAGGAAAAATCAGGGAGCGTTTTTCGCCTGCGCGGCGAAGCGGAGATCACGTTTCGCGACCTGGTCTTCCGCGCCGACGAGATCACCTACGACGCTGCGAGCGGCGAAATCACCGCCAGCGGCAACGTCCTGTTCGAGGGCGGGCCGCGCGACGAGCGCATCCAGGCCAGCCGCGCCCGCTACAACGTGCAAACCGACACCGGCGAGTTCTTCGACGTCACCGGTTCCACCGGCGTGCGTTTTGCGGGCAAGAACGTCACCCTCACCACGTCCAGCCCCTTCCGGTTCACCGGCCGGCGCGTGGAAAAAACCGGACGCGCGAGCTACGTGGTGTACAACGGCTCCATCACGTCGTGCGAGGTGCCCAAACCCAAATGGACGTTTCACGCGGCGCGCGTGGAGATCACGCTGGACGACAAGGCCAGCCTCTACCACAGCACCTTCCGCGTGCGCGGCCTGCCGGTGATGTACTTTCCCTATGCCGCGCATCCCGTGGGACGAATCAAGCGCCAGTCGGGATTCCTGATTCCCACCTTCGGCACCTCATCGCGCAAGGGCACCATCTTCGGCGAGTCGTTTTACTGGGCCATCCACCGCAGCATGGACGCCACCTTGGGGGCCGAGTACTGGTCGTCGCGCGGCTGGGCGCAGCACGCCGCGTTTCGCGCCCGCCCCAGCGAGACTTCGCGCATGCAGTTTACCTACTTCGGCGTGCTCGACCGCGGCTTCGGCCCGACCCAGGAGGACCAGGGCGGGCAGGATGTGCGGTTGAATGCCGAGGGCCTTCTGCCGCACGGCTTTCGCGGCGTGGCCAACATCAACTACCTGAGCTCGTTTGTCTTCCGCCTGGCCTTTACCGAGGCCTTTGGCGAGGCGGTGAACTCGGAGGTGAAGTCGCTGGCCTTTTTGTCCAAGACCTACCGCGGTTTTTCCTTCAACACGCTGGCGGCGCGCTACCAGAACTTCCAAAGCACGGCGCGCGGCGACCTGGTGACCATCCTGCACATGCCCAGCATCGAGTTTTCCAGCGTGGAGCGCCGCCTGGCGCGCTCGCCGGTTTACTGGTCGGTGGAAGCGGCGGCCGAAGGCCTCTCGCGCAAGGAGCCTGCGTTCACCACCAACGACCTGGTGGGCCGCTTCGACATTCATCCCCGCGCCGCGCTGCCGCTGCACCTGGGCGGCTGGAGCGTGCGCCCGGAAATTGCCATGCGCGACACGTTTTACACGCAGCGGCGGCTGCCTACGGGCGCCGGCGTGCCCAGCGACGAAGCGGTAAACCGCCGCGCCTTCGAGGCGGCGCTCGAAGTGCGTCCACCGGCGCTGGCACGCACCTTTGAGCGCACCGTAAAAGGACGCCGCTTGCGGCACGTGGTGGAGCCGAGCTTCACCTATCGCTACGTCAACGGCGTCTCCAGCTTTCCCAACATCATCCGCTTCGACGCGCGCGACATCCTGAGCGACACCAGCGAAATCGAGTATGGCGTGGTGCAGCGCCTCTATGCCAAGCGGACCGCGCCGCCGGAGAATTGCCCGGCGGAAAATGCCGCGCCGGTTGTGGCGAAAGAGCAAGGTGAAGATTCACTCGAGCGCGTGGCTCCGCCGCCGCTTCCCGATTCGGAATGCGAGCGCGGGGCGCGCGAGATCCTCACCTGGGAGCTGAAGCAGAAATATTTCTTCTCCAACGACTTCGGCGGCGCGCTAGTGAACGGCAAGCGCAACGTCTTTACGACCTCGGCCAGCTTTGCCGGCATCGCCTTTCTGACCGAGCCGCGGCGCTTTTCGCCGCTGGTCTCGCGGCTGCGCATCCGCCCCAGCGAGCACTTCGACGCCGAGTGGCACCTCGACTATGACGAAACGCTGGGGCGCATCAACGCCAGCACGGCGTTTTTGAATTACCGCCTGGGAGATTTTTTTGTGGGCGGCAGCCACGCCTTCCTGCATGCGCCCGGAGAAATCTTTGTCTCCAACCCGATCCCCGGCCCGGAGAAGTTCAACCAGTACCGCATCCTGCTGGGCTACGGCAATCCGGCGCGGCCGGGGGTGAACGTGGCGGGCAACATCGGCTTCGACGCCAACCTCAGCTTCCTGCAGTATTCTGCGCTCCAGGCGTCTTACAACTGGGACTGCTGCGGGCTGAGCATGGAGTACCGGCGCTTCGCGCTGGGCTCGGTGCGCAACGAGAACCAGTTCCGCTTCGCCTTCACCCTGGCCAATATCGGCACCTTCGGCACCATGCGCCGGGCGGAGCGGATTTTCTAGCTTCCGCGAGGGGCCCCCCCTCCCCCTATTCAAGTAAAATAGCCAGAATCAATACTTTAGGAAATTTTCACCGGCAAAATCGCGCAGCCCAAGGGGTTGGGGGCAAAGTCGTGAGAACAAAGGTGTTATTTCACAATGACAATGTTATATAAACAACTATATCATAAATAGAGAGGTTGTCAAGGGATTTTTTGTTGGTTTCCGTGAAGCAGATTCCTCGCTGCGCTCGGAATGACAAATTCCTAAGGATCCTTGTAATCGGAATAGACTCCCAAAACGCGTTCGGTTTTTTCGGACTGCTTATAGAGAAAAATCAGGATCCCGTGGTTGGGAGAGGGAGGAGGGTCAGAACGTCTCTCAGCGGCTAAAGCCCTGGAAGACGGGACGGTTCGGCACGACTGAAGTCGTGCCCTGATACGAAACATAGCAATCAGTGATCGGGCCGGAGGCGGTTTTCTCTCCCGCGAAGACCAGCGCGTAGAATCAAGAGTTGGAGTTCCTTCCGGGGGCTGCCAAGGACAGCTTCAAGAACCGCGCCCCTTTTCACGCCTGAGTGCCGCCCTCACACACCCCGGTGATGAACTACAGATAACACTTGCCAGTTAACCTAGGTTAAGTGTGAGATCGTTACGTTGCATGGCTCTGCGGCACTTGCCGGGAAGCCGACCGGAATTGTGTATGAGCACTCGCGCCTGGCGCTTCGAAGTCGAGACCCCCAGCCTGCCGGA
>CAYRII010000272.1:0-3638 GCA_964424245.1 uncultured Terriglobales bacterium
AGTCAGACCCCGAGAAACTGGCCGATACCGGTAGCACCTTCCTGAAGACTTGCGCCGCCATCGAGAAACCCTCGAAAAATCTGTCCGGCTCAGAGCTGCTGGACGCCAATTACTGCGCGGCTTACATCTCCGGATACATGGATGCGCTGGAAGTTGCCGGAGCAGCTTACAGGGAAGACCTTATCTGCCCGCCCGAGGCCGGAATCGATGCCCGGGAGGTGGTTCTCACAGTCCTCCGATATATCCGACGCGAACCCAACACTTCCAACAAGCCGACTGCCGTCGTGGTGGCTGCCGCTCTCACCCAGGCATTTCCGTGTAGCAAGTAGATTGCTCGGTCTGGAAAGGTCCTCAAACCGCTCGCGGGAGTGCCGCTGCACTCCGGCCATGATCCAGCGCTACGTCTCGAAAATCTCTGGCCCGCTTTTGGATCGCATCGACATCCACATCGACGTGCCCGCCGTGAACTACAAGGAGCTGCGCGGAGGCGCGGGGCCCGAGGGCTCGGCCGAAATCCGCCGGCGCGTGGAACAGGCACGGGAGATCCAGCTGAACCGTTTCGCGGCGGGCGGGGAGCGGATTTACTCCAACGCGCAGATGGGCTCGCGCCAAATCCGCACCTACTGCGAACTCTCCACGGAGAGCGAGCGCCTGCTGGAGCGCGCCATGCAGCAGCAGGGCCTGAGCGCCCGCGCCCACGATCGCATCCTCAAGGTGGCGCGCACGGCGGCTGATCTCGAAGGCGTGGCCGAAATCGGCCCCAAGCACCTGGCCGAGGCCATCCACTACCGCACCCTCGACCGCACCTATTGGGCCTGAATGGAACAGGTCGCTCCTTTCCCCGCCACAGGCGCTTCGGCTCGCATGCCAATATAGAATAGCTGCGGTGCGAGACGATCCCCAGAGGAACCGCGTCCTCTTCATCCTGACGCTGGTCAACTTCGTCAACTACATCGATCGCGTAATCGTGTTTCCACTGTTCGCTCCCATCAAGGCGGAGTTTGGGCTGAGTGACGGCCAGTTGGGCCTCTTGGGGACGGTCTTCAACCTAGTGCACTCGCCCGCCAACGTGGTTTTGGGCCACTTGGCCGACCGCACTTCGCGTCGCCGGGTGATGACCTTTGGGGTGCTCTTCTGGAGTGCAGCCACGTTTTTGAGCGGCCTCGTGGGATCGTTCCGCCAGCTGCTCTTTGCCCGCGCCCTGGTGGGAGTGGGCGAGGCGGCCTATGCGCCCGCAGGCACCGCCGTCCTCACCGCTGCTTTTCCCCGCGAGGCCCGAGCCCGCGCGCAGGGAGTTTTTAATACCGGAATGTTCATGGGCGGAGCGATGGGGCTTGCCTTGGGCGGCATTCTGGCGGAGTCCGTGGGATGGCGATCGGCCTTTTTCATTGTGGGTGTGCCGGGCTTTCTGCTGGCGGCCAGTCTGAAGGGCATGCCGGAGGCTGCCCCCATTCCCGGCGAGCGCTTCGTGCCCATCCAGCGCTTGCTGCGCGTTCCAGCCTACGTCATGATGCTGGTGAGCGGCTGGTTCGCCACCTTCGCCGCCCAGGCCTATCTCACCTGGGGAGCGGAGTTCGTCCACCGTTACAAGAACTTCAGCCTGCGGGAAGCGGGCGTCAGCCTGGGTGCAACCGTCATCGTGGGCGGCGTGCTTGGCGTTCTTGTGGGAGCGGCGCTGGCTGACTGGTTGGCCAAGCGCTGGCCTTGGGGAAAGGCGCTGGTGGTTGCTGTTGGCATCCTGGCGGCAGCGCCATTGATCTTTGGTGCGCTCATGACCACGAGCAAGCCCATGTTCGTGGGGTTGTTTTTTGCCGGCAGCTTTTTCATGAGCTGGTATCACGGCCCGGTGATCGCCATCATTCACGATCTGATTCCGCAGCGCGCTCACGCTACCGCGGTGGGCATTTCCTATTTCCTGATCAATTTTTCCGCTCCGACACTGTCGCCATGGCTCGTAGGCCGCATTGCCGACGGCTATGACCTTCTGGTGGGCATGCAGGTCGCCCTGGTATCGCAAGTGCTCGGAGGACTACTGTACTTTTCGGTCGTGTACTTCATCCGGCGCGATGGCCTGGAACACCCAGCTTTGGAAGAGTTTCGCGCCGAACTCCTGGAGACAGCAGGTGAATCCGGATCTTGAAATGAAGCGCGTTCTGTTTTGTCCGCCGACGTATTTTGAAGTCCGCGACGTCAAAAATCCGTTCATGCAGGGAGCGGCGCCGGTGAACCAGGAAATGGCCCGGCAGCAGTGGGAACAGGTGCGTCGCGCATTCTCAGAGTCGGGTTGCGAGGTGGCGGAAATCGAGGCTGTCCCCGACCTCGAAGACATGGTCTTTGCGAATAATCAGGTGTTCGTCGGCCGAAGCGCAACTGGTGAGCCATTCATCGTGCCCAGCCGCATGCGATTTGCCTCACGACAGCGCGAAGTGCCGTATTACGTGGCCTGGTTTCGCCAGCAGGGTTACCGCATTCTTGAACTCGAATTGGGAGATGATTACCTCGAAGGGCATGGCGACCTGCTGTGGGACGCGGGAATGAAGCGCATCTGGGCGGGATATGGCATTCGCTCCACTCGAGGCGCGGTGGAGAAGCTAGCGGCGGCCATGGGCGCGATGGGCTTCGAAGTTCTCCCCCTGGAGCTCTCCGATGCACGCTTCTACCATCTGGACACCTGCCTGGCTCCGCTGGCGGCGGGAGCTGTGCTTTATTATCCCGGTGCCTTCAGCCCGGCCTCCCGCGACCTGATTCGCCAATCCTGCCGTGCTTACGAAGTGGGGCTGGATGAGGCTTTGTGCTTTGTTTGCAACGGAGTAGCAGGTAGCGGACGATTTGTGACGCCGCGGATCACGCCCGGCCTGGCACAGGCCTTGAAAGGCGAACGTCTTACACCGGTTCTGGTTGAAACGAGCGAGTTTGAGAAGTCGGGAGGCAGCGTTTGCTGCTTGAAACTATTTGTGTTTTGAATGACTTAGCAGGCGTTGGAGATTTTTCTTGACCCCCGGCGTAGGCGCCTTTAGGCTATAGCCGTTAGGTTCCAGTTGGCTGCAGCACCTTTCCGGGTGTTCTTTTCCGAACGGCATGCAGAGGATTGCGGGCGAAGGTTTCGCGCAAGGAAAGCGTGTTTCCAGCCGGCCGGGTAATTTAATTAGCAACTTGCAGTACCGGCAGCGCATCTGAAACGAGAGGAAGTTGTCTTCATTGTCTCCCGAACAACATGACGGAGAGAAATAGCCTGTCCAGCCAGGGGACAGATTCATACGAGTGGAGGTTTGAGAAAACTGAAATGCGTTCCCATCTAATCTACGATGCCTTGAAGACGGTGCCTAACCGTTATGTGCTGTGCCAGGTTGCGTCCAAGGCTACACGCAAGTTTCACCGTCCGAGTTCCCGCGTTCAGGACACCATGAACGAAGTGTTCGAGCGCTTCAGCCATTCCGAGGAAGCAAACCAGATCGTAGGCGAAGCGATTGCCGAGACCCGGCGCCGCGCGGCGTAGTCATAACACGCCGCGCGCCCGCCCGGCGACCCACGTAAACCGCTGATTTCCCGTAGCATCGACCTTTCCCGGAATTCATTTCCCGTCAGGTGAACATGACCATCGCAGAACTGAAAGAAAAGAACATCACCGAACTCACCCG
>CAYRII010000273.1:0-3633 GCA_964424245.1 uncultured Terriglobales bacterium
AGAATAGCGGCTTCCCAAGCCGCGGACGTGGGTTCGATTCCCATCGCCCGCTCCACCCTAAAGCTATTGAATCCTTTCGCTGGCAGGCGGCACGTCCAATTGGCCCCGTCCAAAATTCTCGGGCTTGTTCAGATTTGCCGCCAGTCGGCTTACGGCTTCCGCCTGCTGTTGAGGAACCACGTGCCCGTATTGCTTCACTGTAAAGGCTGCGTCCACGTGGCCGAGTTGCGACTGCACGCTCTTCGGTGACGCACCCACCTCCAAGAGCTGCGTCGCGACGAAATGACGAAACGAGTAGAGCCCCAGGCCCGGCGTGTAGATGCCCAGGGCTTTCAGGATCGGACGTAGCTGATCGTTCTGCACCTTGTTGGTGGACGGTGGACGGCCGTTGATCGTGGCGAAGAGAAAACCCGCTGGATTCGGCCGCCAGATGCGGCGATAGGTTTGAAGACGCTGGAGCAACTCCGGCGGCATCGGGACGGTCCGCTCGCCGGCTGTCGTCTTCGGTGGTTTGGTTTGCCCGTACCACGCGCTGCGATTGATGTGAATGACCTGCTTGAGAAAGGCCAGATCCTCCCACTGCAAGCCGAGGGCTTCGCCAGGTCGCAGCCCCGTCATCGCCAGCACGGCGAAGAACGTGGCCCAGGGCTCGGCGGCCGCGGCGAGGATATTGCGCACCTGCTCCGGCGTGTAGTGCGGGCGGCGCCGTTCGATTTTCCTCGGCCGTTTTAGCTTGCTGAAAGGAATCTCCGGGACTTTGTAGCCATCGAGGCGTGCGTCGCGCAACAGCACGGCGAGCACGCCAACGATGTTGTTGATGGTTTTGCGGCTCAGCTTGTGTCCGGCCAGATCGAGCACGAAGGACTGAACTTGCTCGAACGTGATGGCGTCCAGCCGGCAACGGCCGAGCTGCGGTTTGATCCAGCAGGTGAGGTGACTCTTCGCTGTGCGCTGCGACGAGTCGGCCAGCAGCGTGAGCACGCCATCCCTCCACCGTTGCGCGTACTCCTGAATTGTAGAGACGCGCCGCGGTATGTAGTTGACGGCGTTGACATCTTCCAGGCGATCGTCCAACTCTCGCTGCGCGAGCTTCGCTGTGGGGAACTCGGTCTTGGTCCCGAGCACGGCCCACTTGCGCTTGCGGGAAACGGTACCGTCCGGCTGAAGGATATCTTCTCGCCAGCGGCCTTCCCAACGTTGCAGTTGTTCGTTGAATGAGAGGGAACCTCGTTGCAGTCGGCGTCTACCCAGAAAGGCTCCTTGCCCGCTGATGCCGCTGCACTCGAGGTTGAGTGTACTCCGCTGGCGCGGTGGAGCCAAAGCATTTTGAGCAGCGGGAGACGGCGGGGCGCCGATCCCCGCCGCTCCCGCACGCGTCCGGGCCAAGCTGCGCTTCGCCCTCGGACGCGCAGACCGTTCGAGTTGGAGCAGCGCGCTCACGCGGCAGCACCTTTCAGCTTCGCTAGGGCCGCTCGCAACTCCGTGATGCGTTGGTGCGCGAATTCCAGGTCCGCCGGTGGAGTCTTCGCCGACGACGCGATCCATTCCAGGTTGGCCAGCTCCTCGCGGAGGTTTCGCTTATCAATGCTGGCGGCCTGAGGTCCTCGACCTGCGCTTTCAAACTCTAGCTTCGCCTGGTGATTTTTTTCCTCCCGGTTGTTCCGTCTCTGAACTGTCTCCCGGTCGCGTATCTCTTTGAGCTTGTCGGCGGGGGTGACTCTGGGGTAGAGCCGCGCACGCGCGCGGGTGTTACCGCGCTGCTGCGCGGGTTCTGAAGTAGTCTCTGTAAGGAGTGACTGCGGGAATCCAGCATTCTTGTCTGCGGGTTTCCCGCTGCCAGTTTCCAGCATTCTTGAATGCTGGTTTCCAGCATACTGAGAGAGGGCCAAGGCCAGCGCCTCCAGGTCCACCCGGAAGTACAGCTTCGCTGGGTTGCCCGCCCTTTTCTCCTTCCACCAGGGCGTGCTCCTAAGAACCTTGCGGGCGGTCTCCTGCTCGCATCGGCTGAGCGCGATCTCTTCCTTCCATTCGGCTTGGCTCTTGTAAAACCAACCATCTGCGTTGCGCGTCTTGGGAGTCCAATAGATGGCCTGCGAGGCCATCAGCCCGGCGGTCACACTTCCTGCCAGCTCGGCCAGGATAGGGTGAAAGGCAATCGGCCGTTGTAGCAGTGCGCGGACCAGATCGGGGACGCTCGTGCTCATGCGCGCACCTCGGATGGACGGGAGAACAACGAGAACTGCTGTGGACGGGTGCGCCGGCGGCGTGGCTGTGACGGCCGCGGCGTCGAAGGTTCTGAGACGAGGATGTATCGCCACGGCCCGTGCGGATTTTTCTTGGACTCGATCCAGGTGCCCCCGCGACGCAATTCTGTCAAACGAGATCGGCCGCCGGTGCCAGCGATGTTGAGCAGCTCGGCGCCGGTGATTCCACGCGGGCCGCGCTCGCGCAGCACGGCTAAGAGGCGGTTGCGCTGGGATGAAGCGCGACGCTGATATGGTGTTGCACTCGCCAACGAGTTGTGGGAGCATGCCGACAACGGAAACCTCGAAGCTCAGATCAGGGGCGGCTCGCGTTCTGGCGCTGGCCGCCCAATTTGTTTTACGCTGCCCGCTTTTCCTGCGACTCCAACCAATCGCGCACGGCGGCAATGCGATACACGATTCGCTTTCGTCCCACTCGCGCAAAGGCCGGCCCTTCGCCCCGCGCCCGCCAGATTTGCAAAGTGCGCGTGGTGAGCTTCAATTGCTTCGCCAGCTCCGCCTCGCTGAGGAAGTCTGCAAAATGCGACGCTGTCTTTTTCACGAAACACCTCCGATCTACTGCGAAAAAGCATGGGGGATTACCGACGTTTTGGGAAGGGCTCATCTCGTGAGACAGGTGTGCAAAAACCACAAACCGAAAGTCCTGCGCGGGAATGAAGAAAGCCGCTATTTTAGCGGCTTTCTTCGACCTATAGGGTTGTGCTGGTGCCAGCGAGGTGAAATCGCCGAAGTAAAGTAAACCCTAAACTTGATTCGCCACTGTCTAGCAAGAGGCCGGAATCGCCGTCACCCGCGACGCTCGGCCCCCTGGAAGGACCCGTCAAATTGCGACTGGGGCATCGCTGCATGCTACGGCCGGATCGCTCACGAGCCGTTCGACGGCTTCGAGTTCAAAGTCGGGCCGCGCGTGGCAATAGCGCACCGTCATGGCGAGTGACGTATGGCCAAGGAGGCGCTGCACAGTGATGATGTCCACGCCGGCCTGGACCAGGCGCGTGGCGAAGGTGTGCCGCAGATCGTGCCAGGTGAAGTCCTCGAGCTGCGCTTCGCGCACGGCAATCTCGAACCATCGCCTGCAATCGCGACGCCCGAGGCTTTGCTTGGGCCCGCTACCAGGTTGCGGGCGGTGACTTTGGTGCTTCAGTACCCAGGGGCCGAGGTTCTTTTGTTCGCGCAGTTCGCGGAGCGCGACACGCGCGGTGCTGTTCAGTGGAATGACGCGACGCCTTCCGCCTTTGCCGATTACCTGGAGGATGCCGGCTTTCAGGTCCACGTCAATCCAGCGCAGGTTGAACTGCTCCGACCTGCGCAGTCCGGTATTCAGAGAGAGGTCCAGCTCGGGCATTCTTCGCGGGAAACGTTTTCTGAT
>CAYRII010000274.1:0-3616 GCA_964424245.1 uncultured Terriglobales bacterium
CTCCCACTTGTCGGGCATGGAGATGACGTCGGCGTTATAGAGATGCGTCCACTCGTGGTTGCGCCCATTCTTGCGCTCGGCGGGCGGTGGCGGCTGGCCGGAATCGCCGTTCAGCCACGGCCGCACCACGTAGTGGTAGTACTGTTTGGACCAGAGCATGCCGGCAAAGGCCTGGCGCATGACGGCCCTGGAGTCGTCGGAGACGAAATCGGGAGTGACGGTAGCGTAGAATTCGTCGGCCTCGCGGCGGCGCTGGGCAAAGGTGGCGTCAAACTCCGCGCCCAGGGGATCGGATTTCGCCGGGTCGCGGTCGCTGAAGCGCAGGCGGATTACAACTTCCTGACCCACTCGCACGGTGAGCTGGTAGTGCGCGGAAGCCTTGGTGCCGGCCTGTGCGGGATTCACCGCGTCCCCGGCTCCGTGCACAACGTAATCGTTGATGCCGTCTTTCACAAAGGGCGAGGCGTTGGGCGTGCCGTAGAGTTTCTGGAAGTTGGTTTCGTTTTCCGTGAACAGCAGCTCCGGCTTGCCCTCGCAGGTAAGCCAGCGACGCCCGTAGGCCGGCTGATCGAGCTCGATGACCTCTGCGGATGCCAGCTTTCCGCCACGGCGGAGGATAGGCTTGGGCTCGTCGTAGCCCCAGGACCAGGTGTTGCGGAACCAGACGGTGGGCAGCAGGCGCAGGGACGCGGTTTCCGGACCGCGGTTCACGACGCGCAGGCGAACCAGAATGTCTTCCGCATCGGCCTTGGCGTACTCCACGAACACGTCGAAGTAGCGGTTTTCTGCGAACACGCCGGTATCGAGCAGTTCGTACTCGGAGCTGTGCTTGTCGCGGCGGCGGTTTTCTTCCACGAGACTTCCGTAGGGGAAGGCTGCCTGCGGATACTTGTAGAGATAGGACATGTAGGAATGCGTGGGCGTGCTGTCGAGGTAGAAGTAGTATTCCTTGACGTCCTCGCCGTGGTTGCCTTCGCTGCCGGTGAGGCCGAAGATGCGCTCCTTGAGGATGGGGTCGCGCTCGTTCCAAAGTGACAGCGCAAAGCAAATGTACTGGTGGCGGTCGCAGATGCCGGCCAGGCCGTCCTCGTTCCAGCGATAGGCCTTGGAGCGGGCGTGCTCGTGCGGGAAGTAGTCCCAGGCAGTTCCGTAAGCGCTGTAGTCCTCGCGCACCGTGCCCCAGGCACGCTCGCTCACGTAGGGGCCCCAGCGCTTCCAGTGCGCCTTATGCGTGCGTGCCTCTTCCAGCCTGCGATCTTCTGCGGTCATGTTTGTCTGTGTTTTCATGGTCCCTCGGTGGTTCGTTGTAAGGTCGGCATTTTCCCTAGCGGCTGGGCGGCTCGACCAACTCCATCACGTGGCCGTCCGGATCGCGCACCAGAAATCCGCGGCGAAATCCCAAGCCGTCGTCTGCCAGGGAGATTACACCCGTGGAAACAAACGGCGTGCGCGCCTGGCGCAAGGCGGTCGCCGCTGCCTCAATGTTTGCCACCTGCAGGCGTGTCTGGTGATGCACCAGGTCATTGGCGCGCTCATCCAGGGGCATGGGGCGGCCGTCGCGCGGTGCCAGATACTCCAGAAGTTCAATGCCGGGCCCGACGGGCGCGTGCAGCGTGGTGATGCGCAGCCGGGCGCCGAAGACGTTGTTCAAGCGCTCCTGTTCCGGCCCGTAGTTCTCACTCTCCCCCACAATCCGCATGCCTAGGAGATTCCTGTAGAAAGCCAAAGTTTCATCCGTGTTCCAGACGACGATGGCGGTGTGGTCGATGCCCAGGAAAAGGTCGTCGCCCGGGCGGTGCCATTTGGGATCGCCTTTGTCGGGCGGAAAGGCCAGAACCTCCAGGGGGTGCCCGTCCGGATCCTTGAAGTAGAAGGCCTGGATGCTGGCGGCGTTCTTGTTCCACTCCGGCAGGCGCTGCGGGCCGGTGGAGGTGTGCTCCACCTTGTGCTGGCGCAGCCGACGGTAGGCGCGGTCCATATCGCGCACGATGATGGCGATGTGCTGGAACCAGCGGTCGTTGGAACGCGCATCCACAGGGATGGGCCGCCCCTTGGGGGCGAGGTATTCCGTGAGCTCAATGAACTCGCCGCCCAGCCGCATGCGCACCATGCGCATACGCAGGCCGAAGACTCCCTGCAAGTGCTCGTATTCTTCACCCGTGACTTCGACGTCTGAGACTTTCTCGAACGAAAGCACCTTGGAGTAGAACTCAACCGACCGGTCCATGTCGGAAACGGTCATGCCCACGGCGTCCACCGCCTGCACCTGCACGGGAACTTGCGCCAGCGTGGCGGGAAGCGAAACCAGGAGCGCCAGCAGGAGCGCAACGGGCAATCCCAGATTCTTGGCCAGTCGGTTTCTCATCGTCGTTGTGCCTCTAAGAGAACTCTACGCGAGCCGCTTCAACAAATGGTCGCCTACGCGCAAGGCGTTGGCCATGATGGTGAGCGCCGGATTGACGGCGCCGCTCGACGGGAAAAAACTGCCGTCCACCACGTAGAGGTTGTCCACTTCGTGGGCCTTGCAGTTGGCGTCGAGCACAGAAGTTTTGGCGTCGTTGCCGAAGCGGATGGTGCCGTTCTGGTGCGCCACTCCGGCCAGCGGTATGCGCTGGCCCACGAAAAGGCTGCGGGCGAACAGGCCGACGTGGCAGTTGTGGCCGTGCTCCGGGCACTTGGTCTGCTGCTTGAGCAGGTCCTTAAGCTTGGCGATGAGGCGCTTGTGGCCCTCCTCGTTGTTCGGCTTGTAGGAAAGAACGATGTTGCCCTGGCGGTCGAGCGTGACGCGGTTGTCGGGATCGGGCAGATCTTCCGACGTCAGCCAGAAGTCGAGCGAATGGCTCGCCATCATGTCCAGGGTAAACCCGGGGGTAAGCGGCGGCGCGCCTGCCTTCAGCGTCTCGCCATCCAGCTTGCCCACGAAGGAGATGTGGCCCATGGGGTACTGCCATTCTTTGGAGCCCAGGTAGAAATCGTTCACACCCAGCGTCTTCTGAAACACGGTGGAGTTGGGACACTTGGAGATGGCCATTTCCACAGAGTTGACGTGGCCCATGTAGTGGCGGCCGACGACGTCGGAGCCGTTGGCCAGGCCTCGGGGATGCTTGTCGCCGGTGGAGCGCAGCAGCAGCGCGGCCGAGTTGATGGCGCCGCAGGAGGCGACAACGACGTCGGCGGTGTACTCCTCGCGGACGCCGTTACGCTTCACAATCACTTTGCTGACGCAGCGGCCGGAGGCGTCTGTCTCCAGCCGCTCGGCATAGGCATTGGTCAAAAGGGTAACGTTGCGGTGCGCCAGAGCGGGATCCACGGCACACACCTGGGAATCCGACTTGGCGTCGAGCAGGCAGGGGAAGCCGTCGCAGGTGTTGCAGCGGATGCACTTGCTGGTGTGGCGATTGTTCTCATCGAGCATCACGCCGACGGGCACGTGGAACGGCTTCAGGCCGTGGCGCGCGAAGTCGTTACTGAGCTGCTGGATGCGAGGTTCGTGGCTGACTGGCGGATGGGGATACGGTCCGCTGGCCGGCGGGTCTGTCGGATCCTCGCCGCGCAAGCCGTGCACGTGGTAGAGCCGCTCGGCCTGCAGGTAGTAGGGCTCCAGGTCGTCGTAGGA